>JABUFC010000005.1 GCA_013314715.1 Bacteroidales bacterium
GCACAGTACGCATGGAAAATCTGACGGTGGCCACGCAAGCTACCAATGCACGCGTTTTACTTATCGATGCACAAGGCAATGTGAGTCAGGCACAGCCAACGCTTATTGGCGATAACCTTGGCAACCACACTGCTCTGCAAAATATAAAACTTGGTAATTACTGGTTAAGCAACGAAGGAACTATTACAGCTACTTTAACAGAATCGGAGTTGATGGCGAATACACCATTACTAATTACATCAAACCAAAAAATAGGTATAAGAACAACTAATATGAATGCAAATGCCGATTTACAAATAAAAGGTAATACATACATCGAAGATAACTTAGGCATAGGTATTTGTTTAACAGCCAATAATAATCCCAAAGGTTATCGTTTTGCTGTAAACGGCACTATGGGAGCCAAAGATATATTTATTGAAGTGGACGAAACACCTTGGCCCGATTATGTATTTGATGAACATTATAAACTTATGCCTTTGCCCGAATTAGAAACATACTTAACTAAAAACAAACACCTGCCCGATATGCCAACAGCAAACAACATAAAAGAAAATGGATTATCTTTGGCTGAAATAAATGCCCAACTTGTAAAAAAAATAGAAGAACTAACCCTATATATTATTGAACTGAATAAAAAAATAGAGAAATATGAGAAGTAATATATTATTATTATGTTTTATCTTTATTTTATCAATAATTAAAGCAAATGATAGTTTAAAGTTTTCATTGGGGTATGGAACATTATATGGTGGAGGTTTGGGTATTAAATTTGAAAAACCAATAATAAACTATAGAATAAATTTACATTTAGGCATTTCTGGTGCTTTTCTTCCACTTATTTCATTTGAAAGTCTAGAAAATAAAAAGAACTTATTAGTGTTGTACGAAAATATAGATAAAAGATTGTCTTTTAATACAGAAGGATTAAAAGTCAGTAAAAATAGATTAATAATTCCATTTTCAGTTAATATTTCTTATAAATTTTATAAGAACTTAAATGCTTCAACAGGCTTAGGAACTTTTGCAAGAGTTTATTATTTTGATAATGCTAATTTTTTAATGTATCATTATCATTGTCTCGATATTTTCAAGTTATTTTCATTAAATTTTTCATTTTTATATGAAATTAAAAATTCATTTTTTTCTATTACTTTTTCAAGAGGATTATTTCCTTTAAGCTATCATGAATACAGGGATAGATTCAGTTATGAGCGTAAAGAAGTTGTTAAAAATTCTTATTTTATAAGTTTTAGTACGGGATATTATTTATCGTTCAGAAAAAAATAAACTTATGTTGGTCAAAATTAGAATATTATTGTTGATTTCTTTTATGTTAGATTGTTTTTCGTTGGTAGGACAGTGGATTGTTGTTTTTGAAGATCATTTTAATGGAAATACTTTAAATACTGCTTATTGGTACAATAAACGCAAATGGGGAGATTTTCCACCGAATGTCGAACCTGTAATATATTTAACAGAAAATGTTTTTTTGCAAAACGGTTATTTACATTTAATTCTTAAAAACGATAATAGATGGCATTATGTTCCAAATTTAAACACAATACATTTTTACCCGTACAGTGGAGGTATGATATGGTCAAAAAAATATTTTCGATATGGTATTTTTGAAGCAAAAATTAAGCTTCCTAATGAAAAGAAATTGTGGAGTGCGTTTTGGTTATATGGTAGTGCTACTTATGGTGATGAAATTGATATATTTGAACAATATTGGACTAATAAAAAAGTTAATTTAAAATCAACTATTCATCATTCAGGTGAACAAATATCTGATAATAATAAATATAATACAAGCTTTCTTGATAATTGGCATACATACACTTTAAGCTGGGATGATAAGAACTTAAATAATGCATGTATAAAAGTTCATATTGATGGGAATAAAGTTTCTGACTTTAAAAAAAATAATAATGATAGATTGTATAATACATATTTGGGGAACATTGTTGGTGAAACTGTCGATTATCCTGAAAAAGGGCAGAACATTATTTTTAACTTATTTTTACATGATAATACTCCGAGTTTACCACAGACAATGCTGGTAGATTATATAAAAGTCTGGCAAAAACAAAATTGTAATGATATTGTAACTATTTGTAATTATGATGCTAAATTTGATAATAATATATTTACTGGTAGAATAATTAAATCGGGTGATAATTGTAATGTAATTGTTAATGAAAACGAACATTTAGACTTACTGGCGACTAAAGAAATTCATTTAAAACCTGGCTTTAGTGTAAAAAAAGGTGGTTATTTTTTGGGAAAAATCATACCATGTTCTTCTTACAAGTTAGACGAAGAAAACGTATATATTGATACTACTGATGAAAACATAAATATTGATACAAATATTATTAAATTTAAAGAAATTTATAATAATTATGTTGGGTATAGAATATTTCCCAATCCTTTTAGTGAACACCTTAATATTTCATTGAAACAGATTGAAAATTCGTATTTTGTGATATACGACATATTAGGTAATATCAAACATTACGAAAAATTTTACAACAACAATCAAGAAATTAACCTGATAAATTTAGAAAATGGTGTTTATCTTAGTAAATTATTTATTAATCAAAAATCATATTATGAGAAAGTTATTAAAATATAAAGCATTATTGCTTTTAATGTTTATAAGTTTTATTGCTTGTAAAAAAGTTATAATAGAATTCCCTAAATGTAAAGAAACTATAGCTGGTTTATTTCCAAAAAGTAGTATATTAACTAATAACGAAATTATATTTAAAAACGATATTTCTATTGCTTCCGATACGTTTATTTTATTATTATATCCAAAGGTAAAATTATACTATGAACATCCATGCGATTCTTTTATAGTTGACAATTATATTCAAGATTTTAGCATATATACTGTTTCATCTTCAGATACAATAAAATTAGATGATACATACTTTAACTATTTGTTAAAAGATACTTTTACAGATATTAAATTTTCAGATTTCATAAATACAAAACAAGAAATATTAGATAAAAAACCACAAACAAAGATTTTATGTTTGCTAAAAAATAATACATACGTGCCAAATAACAATTATTTTAGATTTATGATTATATCAAAACTATATCAAAATACGATTGATACAATTTTTACAGATGAAATTATATTTACAGGTGTTAAATAACTTATTATGAACTATATATTTTTCAATGCTGTCCAGAATAATTTAAAAATAAAATTATGCTATTGATAATCAATAATATATGTTTCAAAAACAATGATTTTTAAATTCAAGTTATCCAGAAAATAATGATAATGTGGGTCGTAATTTTTTTTAGTTTTAACAAATGGCTGATTTAACCATTGCCATAAATCAATTTTTTCAAAAATATTTCTCGGAAGTATATTTATTATTTGAGAAAATATATTTACCTTTACCATAGGAGTTGGTTTTATTGACAACATAAAATTACTTCATTTTTGAAGTGTTACCAACTCCTACTTTTTTAATTTTTAAAAATTATTTTGGACGGACGTGACCCCAAGTCAAATAATGTTTTAAATTATTCGAAAAGTTTTAAAACAAATTCCTACATTTCATATTACAACAACTCTTATAATATGTATTTTTTCATAAGTGGTCCATCTTTTTTTGATGGTTCGTATATTTCATTTATTCCAAAAGTTTCATATAGTTACATTAGAAAAAATTTCAGCATATCAGTTGGAGGTGGTATAGGATATTACTTGTCAAATTTTTATAAATACACACGTAATAATACTATCGAAAAAAATTATGAAAATGATATTTTACAATTCAAACTAATAGTAAATGGACAATCGTTATATCAGTTTACCGAAGAATACTATACAACAAACGTCAATATTAAAATAAGTCTTGCTATGTATAAAAATATAAATATTTTTTTAGAAGCTAACACCAATCTCTATAAAATACAGCATCCACTTAATTCTAAAATTGTTTATTTTAAGTATTATCAAGAAGTTTATTATAGTTATAGTGATCCTCAAACAACAATCATAGATTTTGATGAAAGAAACATTAAATTAAAAGCAAAATATATTGCTGATGATAATTTAGATGTATATAAAGCGTCTGATTTATCAAAGCTTGTTTTTACTCAAATAGGCATTCGCTATACATTTAGCAAAAAAGAGAAAAAAGAATAAGTTAAACCAGTCTATTAACTTAACGAATATTCCCTTATTAAACTCAAATGAATATTCAGAAATCTCGTTCTTAGTTACAAAGAGACGGACTATTTGATTTAGCGAGACCTTTGCAAAATTATTTCAATTTTTCGATAATTTAAAAATATTTGCTTAAAAATTGATTTTTTTAAGGTAATGATTCAAATTACTGGACGATTTTATTCAAAAAAACACCTTTTTTAAAGTCAAAGAACCTTATTTTTTATCTATTAGCCCTTATTTTAGGCTTTAGTTCGCACATGGGCACACTTCGCCCATCTAAATAAGTGATACGGCACTTTTCAAATTATACGCTATGGCCTGCAATACATGCTGAGTATGAACTTTAGCTAAGCCTTTATAACGAGCAACATCACCATTAAACCAACGTTTTATACTACCAAATGTCCGTTCTTTCTACTAAATAACGATAGTGTCTCATATAAGCTTAAAAAATGTCAAGTTTGCTGATTTTTCTAATTTCATAACGCTAAAATAACCATTATTTCTGGAATTAAAAATAAAAATATGAATAAGTCATTAACAATTAAATATTTACATGCAAATAGAGACCTTTACAAAACTTCTTTTTAGTCATTGCGATTCTTCTAATATGTAGAAGAAGCAATCTATAAATTATTGAAAATAAGATTGATTTAATAATCACAATAACGAATGCAGTTGTTTTTTAGTTTTGCAAAGGCTTTATATTTTTAATATGCCCTTGTATTTACACCCTCAATGTAGTTTATAAAAGAGTTGTTTACAACCTTATTTCCGCCGGGCGTGGGATAATCGCCTGTAAAATACCAATCGCCAAGATTCTGAGGACAAGCCGTGTGCAAGTTTTCAATGCTATTATATATAATAGCAACTTCGGCTTTAATATCACTTGGAGTTACAAGTTGAGCTATTTTTTTTGATATTTCGTCGGCAGTAAAAGGCTTATATATAAGTTTTACATAGTTTACCATATCTTCTTTGGCGTAGTATTGTTGTTCTTTACATTTTTTATACACGGTATCGATGATATGTTCCTTTTTAGTATCTTTAAGTAATTCGATAGCAGCTTGGAATGCAATAAAATCGCTCAATTTCGCCATATCAATGCCATAACAATCGGGATATCGGATTTGAGGTGCCGACGAAACAATGATGATTTTTTTAGGTCTTAAGCGGTCGAGCATTCGAAGAATACTTTGTTTAAGTGTTGTGCCACGAACTATAGAGTCGTCCACAATGACAAGGGTGTCTTCGTAATCTTTTACAATGCCATAAGTAACATCGTAAACGTGAGCTACGAGGTCGTTACGTCCGTCGTCTTGTGAAATAAAAGTGCGAAGTTTCAGGTCTTTAACAGCAAGTTTTTCGATACGTGGACATAAAAACATAAATTCGTCGAGCTTATCAGCACTAAGCTGATTACCAAGCCCAAGTATTTTTTTCTTTTTAACTTGGTTGCAATGTTGATTTATTTCTTCTACGAGACCGTAAAATGCATCAGCAGCAGTATTGGGAATATACGAAAATACGGTATTCTTTATGTCGTAGTTAATGGTTTCGAGTACTTTGGGAGCAATAAGTTTACCCAGATTTTTTCGTTCGGTATAAATATCGCGATCGGTTCCACGAGAAAAATAAATACGTTCGAAAGAGCAACTTTTCTTTTTATATGGTTCAATAATACGTTCTATACAGATTTCGTTAAAATGCCTAATAATAATAGCATAACCAGGGTCGAGTTCTTGAATCTCTTCAAAGGGAGCATTAAATACGGTTTGAATAACAGGGCGTTCACTAGTTACAACTGCTATTTCATCGTTATAATAATAATATGCAGGTCGAATTCCCCATGGATCTCGAAAAACAAAAGCATCGCCTGTGCCAATCATTCCAGCTATTGCATAGCCACCATCCCAACGCCACGAAGCATTATTTAATATTCGTTTAATGTCTAATTCTTTCGATATGTGTTCAGTAATTTCGGCATTACTTAAGCCCATATCTTTATATTTTCTAAACAGTGATTCAACTTGATCGTCGAGAAAATGCCCAATTTTTTCGAGCATAGTTACGGTATCGGTATAGGCTTTAGGATGTTGTCCCAGTTCAATTAAATGTTCGAAAAGCTCTTGAACGTTAGTGAGATTAAAATTACCAGCAAGCACTAAATTTCGAGTTTTCCAATTATTTTCGCGTAATACGGGATGTACAAATTCTATATCGTTTCGTCCAAAAGTACCATATCGTAGGTGTCCTAAAAACAATTCTCCAGCAAAAGGAACATTCTCTTTTGCCCAGTAAGGGTCTAAAAGGCGATCGTGGTGTTTTTGTTCTATGGTATCAAATTGATTACGAAGTTGTTCAAAAATATCAAGTAATGGTTGTTGAGAGTTGGAGCGAAGTCGGTCAATATAGGGTTTACCGGGTTTAGGATTGATTTTAATGGTAGCAAAACCGGCACCATCTTGGCCACGGTTATGTTGTTTCTCCATTAAAAGATAAAGTTTGTTTAATCCATACATCCATGTGCCATAATGTGTGGCATAGTATTCTAATGGTTTTCGCAATCGTAATAAGGCAAAACCACACTCATGTTTTATTGCTTCACTCATAGCAGAGTTTTGGGACAAAGATAATCTTATTTTTTTAAAGGAAAGAGTTAAATTTTATCCCAAATTAATCAATAGGAGGGTCGTCTCGTTATTAAACTAATAACGAGATGAGCTGAACTACTTGATTTAGTTGCGATAACCCCGATTTAGTGATGATTCAATTCCATTTTTTGGAATTGATTACAATCACTTTATCGTTTAAGCATTTCTAATGCATAATCTGGGTTTATATTCAGAGTTAGAATAAAATTCTAACTTGTGCTTTAATTTCTGATTTTTTATTGCCGTTGATTTGAGTTAAGCCAGAACTAATAATATCTTGATTGGCGTAGTAGGTTTCGCCATATCTCAGCCAAATATCGATATTTTTATTTATAGAATACTTTATTGTAAGGTACATGCGGTTGCCTTTGTAATAAACTGCAGGTACCGAAAAAGCATATAAAACATCGTTTTCGTAAGCATAAATACGAGAATCGTAACTATCGGTATCGAATATTCCGTATCTAAAAGCTATTTGCAATGGTAGTTTCTGATGTTTGTAAATTACATCTTGATAGAAGTAAATTCCTTGGTCAGTTTTTTGGTCGGTTTTATATTCTAACCATTCGATGCGGTTACGAAGCTCGAGCGATTTATTGATTTTATAGGCAATATGGAAACGTACTCGCTGTGTATTTACATCTTGAATTCCATTTATAACTTGTGGAATAGAAGAGGGGATATTGGTAGGTTTGTTTTTTTGGCGGTAACGAATATACATGCTGATTTTTCGGTTGGGAGTAAAACCTACTTCGGCAAGATAATCGTGTCCTTTGGTGGGAGCATAGGTTTCATATTTAAGCCATGGAAAAGAGAAAATGTCGTAATAAGCCGATATTCTCCAACGGGAGTAGGGCAGAATGGTAGTTCCAATATACATCCCATCTTCGTTTTGAATGTTTGAATTTTCGCCAAAAGTTTGTGCATAAAGAGCTTGATAATTTCTTTCGTAATGGCGATGAAGAATAGCCATGCTTGTTTGTGGCGAAAGGCTAAAAAGCATCGAATTTAAAAAGGCCTTTCCTCCATTTTGCGACATAGCAGCTTCGCCAAAAAGTGTAACATTTTTAATATTAAATTGGTAGTCTAAACCAACGTTGGAGTTTTGTTTTCCCGAAAAATCGTATTGATTATAAACCGTAGGAGTTTTAGACAATGGAACTGAATACGAGTAAGTTAATCCGGTAAGCCCCAACCTAAAAAAATTGGAGTTAAATGATATATTTCCACCAAAAATGGTTTCCCCTAAGGCTTTTCGGTCTTGCATTTCGCCAGGAGTTGTATGTAATCCGCTGGTTTGAAGGCTACTAACTTCTTCTGCCTCGCCTGTTATAGAATCAACAACCGACATATTGGCATCGATTTTTTTGTACGAAGCAAAAGTGGTAAAATCGAGATTTTTGTACCTGAGTGTAATGCCTCCACCTCGTAAGAATAGATTTTCGTCGGAGCTACTGTATTTTTTAAGTCCTTGTGCACGTTTTCGGGTATTGGTAACCATCGACGATTTTCCAAACGTATAACCCGACCACATTACTAATCCTTGACCAAATTGAGCGTAATAATCGCCTAGTACTATGGTTTTAATGGGACCAATATCTTTAACCATTAAATGTGCCGAATAAAAATCGAAACCTTGTTTTTGTGTGCCTTTAAAAAATTCTTCGCCGGGGTCCTTGTCGGCAGTAATGCCCCACGATACTTTATTTTTATAAGTATAGTTGTAACGAACATAATAATGCATGGGGTCGCCTAAATAACGGGAGTTGGGACTTGCAGCAAGAGCCGAATCACTAATAGGACTATATCCTTGTTGTTGCTGGAGTACACGTTGAGTGCGTATAAATACTTTATGTCGGCCATATTTGATTGCTTTTTTAGGGTCGTAACTGAGAAATGGTTCTACTTTTTGAACGGTTATAAAAGGCAGTATGAGTCGAACATATTCTTCGTTAAAACCATTGACATTGAGTAGTTCGTAAACACTAAATAGTTGTCCAAAGTCTTTTATATATTGTAATAGTGAATTGATTTGAAAATCACTTAAAAGTTGAAGTTTCTCCAATTCTTCTTTTGAAGCTATATTAATGTTAAGTGGTTCGTTTAAATAAAATGTTAAATCTTCATAAAGAGTAGTTAAATCTAATTCTTTGTCGGTGTTGGCAGATATTTCTTCAATATAATTTTCAATAATTTCTTCCGACGTTTGATTTGGTTTTTGTTCTTGTGCAGTTACAATCAACGTAAATAGCAAAAATATTCCTATGCTTAAAATGCGAACCATTATTCGGTAATATTAGCTGTTGTTTCGTATTTGAAATTGTATGTAATACCTACATGTGGAGTAATTCCTAAAATCTGATGATATGAAAATGATACATCGGCTTTAATCTTTTTTAATACATAACCTAAACCAAAGGTTAATTGGTCGGGTGAGGTAGTAGCTCCAGCTCGCATATATAAATTATTCATGAAGCGGTAATCGAGCCCGATTTTATATATCATTTTTGTTGTAAATGTTTTTTCAATTTCTGTTGCCATATAAAGCTTTTCTGTAAATCTATATCCTAAACCAAGACTAAGAATAGAAGGGATTCTCTCATCATCGTATACAGCAAGTTTTGTTCGGCTTAAATTATATATATGACCGCCTATAAATAGGTGTTCAACGGGTTCTGCTAAGAAGCCAAGTTCGGCAATGACGTGACCTTTATTTCCATACATTTCGGCGAAATGGGTATTCAGGTAATCGACTTTTGCTCCAATCGAAAAATGATGGCCAATCATCATAGCATAAGCTAAGCCAACTTTTATTTCATTATATTTTTCGTAACCAAAATAACTTAAATCAGCTGCAAAAACACCTGCTTCGTTGGTAGGTAAAGCAAAACTCAATGCCTTAAGGCTTGTGGTGGGTAATAGAAAGCGGTTTTCGTTATACACACTAATTACTGGAATATTTAGACGTGCTAAACCTGCTTGATTATGAGATGAACTCCATACATCACTTAGTGTTACACCCGTAAAACCCATACCAGCTTGTTTGCTACCCAACGACCAATTTTCGTTTCCAGAATAGGTGTATAAAGCTGTGAATAAAAACAAAAATATGAATGAAGCTCTCATGTTAATTTGTTTTGAATGGATATTTATATTGTGCTAATTCAGCATTGGCTTTTACGACTTTATCGCCTAATTTGTTTTTATATTCTAGCAATTTTTTTAAAATATTTGAATCTGAAGTTGCTAAAATTTGTATTGCTAAGATAGCGGCATTTTGTGATGCATCTAGTCCAACAGTAGCAACGGGAATTCCCGGAGGCATTTGCAAAATAGATAATATGCTATCCCAACCATCGATAGATATATTGCTGCGACAGGGGACACCAATAACAGGAAGTGGAGTAAAGGCAGCAATTACACCGGGTAAATGAGCGGCTCCACCAGCTCCTGCAATTATAACTTTAATACCTTTTTTATGTGCTTGGGTAGCAAATTCTTCGACCATTTGTGGGGTTCTATGTGCAGATAAAGCATTAACTTCAAAAGGAATTTCAAAATCGTTTAATAGCTTTGCTGCTTGTTCCATAATAGGCCAATCGCTTGTACTGCCCATTATTATGCTAACTAAGGGTATCATAGTTGTTAATTTTAAATGACAAATATACAGATTTTTTAGTTTAATAAACAGCTACAAATTGTATCTTTGCAATAAAAAAGTCATGAATGTAGAAAGAATAAGAGACTATTTTCCTGTAACTAAAAAATATCATTATTTTCAAAGTGCCGGAATGAGTCCTATGCCAATACCCGTATATGAAAAAGTAGTACATGGGTATCGATCGTTGTTAGAAAATGGCGATATTTATTGGCATAACGACATGCAACAATTACAAAAGCTATATGAAAAAATTGCAAAAATTGTTAATTGTAAACCTAACGATATTGTTTTTTTAGACAGTAATTCAATGGCCATGTCGTTGGTGGGTATTTCATTAAAAAATAAACATACTAATTTTAATATTGTTAGTATGGAAGAAGAATTCCCATCAAACTCAGTGCCTTTTGAATATTTAGGAATTAAAATGAAATATGTAAACCATTTAAATCATCGTTACGATATTGACCAGATTTTAAATGTATGCGACGATAAAACACTGGCTGTAGTAACTTCGTATGTACAATATTGCACAGGTTTTAGACAATCGTTATTGAAACTTGGTAATCGGTTAAAACAACGAAATATTTTATTAATTGTGAATGCTACGCAAGCTTTTCCATTTTTTCCTATTGATATGCAAGCTATGAACATAAGTGTTTTGACTTGTTCGGTTCATAAATGGGGTTTTTGTGGTCATATTGGAACGATTTTTATCACGCAAGAAATATTCAGAAAGAAATACCCGAGTCCTATAGCGGGGTGGCTTTCAGTAGATGTTTCGAAGTCAAATGATTTTATTCATACTGCCAAAGGTGTACCATTTGAAATATGGCAATCAGCACAACAATATCAGTATGGCAGCACCAACCTTAAAAGCCGTCTTGCACTTGATGCATCTCTTGATTTTTTAACTTCATACCATATAAATACACTTTGTCAGCATTTATTTAATATTTCTAGTTATTTAATTGAACAATTAAAAAGTATAGATGTTGAAATAATAAGCCCTTCAGATCATTTAGATGAACGCTCTGCTATTGTTTCTTTTACATTAAAGAAAAAAGCTAATGAAGATTTAGTAAGATATTTAGAGCAAAAAAATATAATGGTATCATTACGCAATGGTTTTATTAGGGTATCGGTAAATATTTTTAATAATAAAGCGGATGTAGATGCCTTAATTAACGCAATTCAAAGTTTTATATCATAAACTTAGTTGTCGAATAGCCTTTAATTTTAGTACAAAAAAAATATGTATCTTTACATAAATTTTTAAAGTTTAATTATATAAATAGGTGTTTGAATGACAAAAACAGTACAGATATTAGATAAAACATTTGCTTTAAGCATTAATGCCGAGCAAATTTCAAAAGCTGTAGATCTATTAGCCTATAAACTTAATAAAGATTTGGGCAACGCAGATAAAGAAGTTGTTTTTATAGGTATTTTAAATGGTTCTTTCATGTTTGCAGCCGATTTATTTAGGCGTATAACTTTTCCTTGTCGAATCACTTTTTTAAAGTTAGCTTCTTATTCTGGCACACAATCTACCGGTGTTGTAAAAAGTTTAATAGGGATAAACGAAAACCTAAAAAATAAAATTGTTATTGTTTTAGAAGATATTGTTGATAGTGGCGAAACCTTAGAAAATATTATTTGCCAGCTTAGAGGCTTTGAACCATATGATATAAAATTAGTTACCTTTTTATTTAAACCCGAAGCTTATAAAAAAGACATTCAATTAGATTATGTTGGAATGGAAATTCCTAATGATTTTATTGTTGGGTATGGATTAGATTACGACGGATATGGACGTAACCTTCCGGAGATTTATTCGTTAATAAAGTAAAATTCGATTATATGCTTAATATTTTGTTATTTGGTCCCCCAGGTTCTGGTAAGGGGACTCAATCAAAGCGTTTAATTCAACATTATGGATTAAAGCATTTATCAACAGGTGATATACTTCGCAAAGAAATTGCTGAGCAAACTCCTCTCGGTCGTATAGCACAACATTATATTGATAAAGGCGAACTTGTTCCCGATGAAGTAGTAATTAGCATTATTGAAGAAATGTTTGCTGAAAAAAATCTTAAAGGTTTTGTTTTTGACGGTTTCCCGAGAACTGTTGCCCAGGCAAAGGCTTTAGACTCTATGCTTTCGGGTATTAAAAGAACTATTTGTATAATGATTGTATTGCAAGTTAGCGAAAAAGAGCTAATAAAACGACTGTTGAATAGAGCAAAAATTGAAGGTCGCAAAGATGATGAACTTCATATTATCGAAAACCGAATAAAAGTTTATCAAAATCAAACAGCTCCTGTTCTTGAATATTATAAATCTCAAGGGAAGGCTTATATAGTAAATGGAATGCAGCCAGAAGAAGTTGTTTTTAAAGATATTTGCTATAATGTAGATAACTTTTCTCAGTGTAAATAATTAAAATGAGCGAAAATAATTTTATTGATTTTATAAAAATATTCGTTAAGTCAGGAAAAGGTGGAAGCGGAAGTGTTCATTTTCATAGAGATAAAAGAACCATAAAAGGTGGACCTGATGGCGGCGATGGAGGAAGAGGTGGACACATTATTTTAAAAGGGAATCGTAATCTATGGACTTTATTGCATCTTCGTTATCATAAACATTTTATTGCTCAAAATGGTGGTAATGGTGCATCCAATAACCGATTTGGAGCCGATGCTGACGATATATACATTGAAGTACCTCTTGGTACACAAGTTAAGAATGCCGAAACCAATGAAATATTGGCAGAAGTTACAGAACATAATCAAGAGGTTATATTATTGCAAGGTGGTAGGGGTGGTAAGGGGAATGCTTTTTTTAAGTCGGCAACTATGCAAACACCTCGATTTGCTCAACAAGGAGAAGACGGCAAAGAATTATGGGTGTATCTTGAACTTAAAATTCTTGCCGATGTGGGATTAGTAGGATTTCCTAATGCTGGCAAAAGTACATTACTTGCATCGGTATCAGCTGCTAAACCAAAGATAGCCGACTATCCGTTTACTACACTTGTTCCTAATGTCGGAATTGTCAGAGTAAACGATATTTATTCGTTTGTAATGGCTGATATTCCTGGAATTATTGAAGGAGCACACGAGGGTAGAGGGTTGGGGTTAAAATTTTTACGACATATTGAACGTAATTCTATTTTATTGTTCTTAATTCCTGCCAACTCTGAAAATATTTTAGCTGAATATAAAACTTTACTGCGAGAATTGGAACTTTATAATAAAGAACTTGTAAGCAAAACAAGAATTGTAGCCATATCAAAAGCCGATTTATTGACGCCCGAAGAAGAAATAAAAATAAAACGACAATTAACAAAATTAAAAGAACCTACCATTATTTTTTCGTCTGTATCTCAAAAAAACTTAAAAAAATTGGTAGAACTTGTATGGACAAAATTAAATGAAATCTGACAGATTGTCTGTTTTATATAATGGCAAAACTTTTGTAAAATGCAACAGCAAAATTTATACATTATGAGTGAAAATGAAGTAAAAGAAAACCAAGGAGTTAATATTGAGAATGTAACAAATGTTTCAGAACAAATACAACCAAACAACGAATCTACATCAAAAAAGAAAAAAAAGAAAGACGATAAAGAAATAGAAAAATTAAAAGAAGAACTAAAAATCTTGTCAGATAAATATAATGAACTAAATGATAGGTATTTACGTTTAGCTGCCGAATTTGATAATTATAAAAAACGTACTTTAAAAGAAAAATCAGATTTATTGAAATATGGAGGCGAAACGGTACTTACCAATTTGCTTTCGATATTAGATGATTTTGAACGGGCACAAAATTCTATTAAAAACAGCACCGATATAGAAGGTATTAAACAAGGTATTGATCTAATTAACAATAAATTTCAAGAATTTATGAAACAACAAGGAATTAAAGAAATAGATGCTCAAAATGTCGAGTTTAATACCGATTACCATGAGGCTGTTACTCGATTTGCTGCACCTACCGAAGATATGAAAGGAAAAGTAATTGATGTAATTCAAAAAGGTTATATGCTACACGATAAAGTTATTCGTTATGCAAAAGTTGTTGTAGGAGAATAAGTTATGACTAAACGAGATTATTATGAAATATTAGAAGTTCCTAAAAATGCTTCCAAAGAAGAGATAAAGAAAGCTTATCGCAAAAAAGCTTTACAATATCATCCAGACCGTAACCCTGGCGACAAAGAGGCAGAAGAAAAATTTAAGGAAGCAGCCGAGGCTTATGATGTTTTAAGCGATGACGAAAAACGTCGTCGCTACGATCAATTTGGACACGCTGGTGTAGGTAGTGCTGCTGGTGGTGGAGGATTTGAAGGATTTGATATAGAAGATATTTTTAGCAGATTTGGTGATATATTTGGCGATTTTGGTTTTGGAGGTTTTGGAGGCTTTGGACGTAGTGGAGGTTCGCGTCAACGTGTGAATAAAGGCACTAACCTACGGATAAAAGTTAAACTTACGTTGCAAGAAATAGCAACCGGTGTTGAGAAAAAAATTAAAGTTCGAAAATTAGTTCAATGCCCTGTTTGTAATGGTACAGGTGCTAAAGATAGTCATTCATATCGCGAATGCCATACTTGTAACGGGCAAGGTTATGTAACTCGTGTTACAAGAACTATATTAGGTCACATGCAATCGACCTCTCCTTGTCCAACATGCCAAGGTGAAGGACGAATAATTACGAATAAATGTTCAAAATGTTCGGGCGAAGGAGTTGTACACGACGAAGAAGTAATTTCGATAAACATACCTGCTGGAGTTGCCGAAGGAATGCAACTTTCAATGACAGGCAAAGGAAATGCCGCTAGACATGGTGGTATACCTGGCGATTTAATAATATTGATTGAAGAGGAAAAGCATCCGGATTATATCCGCGAAGACAATAATTTAATATATAATTTAATTGTATCTATTCCTCAGGCAATTTTAGGAAGCACGGTCGAAATTCCTTTAATAGAAGGTGGAAAAGTAAAAATGAAAATTGATCCGGGAACTACGTCCGGAAAGCTTTTGCGAATAAGAGGCAAAGGACTGCCCGAAGTGCAAGGATACGGACGCGGTGATTTAATAGTTAGAGTAATTGTTTATATTCCTACAAATATTTCTAAAGAAGAACGAAAAATATTAGAAAAATTAGAAGAATCGGAAAGCTTTAAGCCCGAAAATGCAAAAAAAGACAAAAATTTCTTTGAGCATTTTAAGAAATATTTTTCTTAATTTGATTACATTTGCGTTGTATTAACGCATATGTAATTTATAATGTCTAAAAAAAAACGTACAGGGTTTATTCAACAATATTGAGTTATCTCTCAAAACTTATATTGTAATAACTATTATTTTATCAATAATTATTACAACTTTTTTTTATCCAAGAGCTGTATTCACACCAAATAAATATTTATTTAGTACAACGGGTGATGGTTTAAAAAATTATTATACCTATGCTTATCTTATTAAAAACGACACCTCTTTTATTAACTCAAAATGTGTCAATTATCCATTCGGTGAGCATTTTGGTTATTTAGATTGTCAACCTACTTTAGCATTTCCAATCAAAGCTTTAGCTTATTTTTTTCCAGGAATTAGCAATTATAGTGTTGGTATATTAAATTTTTTATTAGTTTTATCTATTGTTTTTACTGCTGTTATTATTCTTTTACTTTTTAGGGAGTTTAATGTTAATGGAATATTTGCTATATTATCATCTCTTGCAGTAACTTTTCTTTCACCGCAGTTTTATAGGCTATTAGGACATTATGGCTTGTTTTATCCGTTTGCCATTCCTTTAATATGGTTGCTTGTAATTAAGTATTACAAGACCTTGCAACCAAAGTATTCCATCATGATTTTAGCATCACTTCTTTTTATTTTTTACACACATGCCTATTTAGGAATAATTTCAGCATTATTTGCCTTATTGTCTTACTTCTTTTTATTTTTCTTTAAAAAAGAAATTAGAAAAATTAAATACCTTGTTCATATATTATTACAAGTATTTATTCCTATTCTAATATTTCTTATTTTGAATAATCTTACAGATTTTCATACTAATAGATCTGATTGTCCTGCAGGTACTTATGAGTATGTGTCTAACTTAAATACCATTTTTTTACCTTATGATACTCTTTTACAAAAAATATATTTGTCTTTTGTAAATATTGGTTTTCAGCAATGGGAGGGAGTAAATTACATTGGTTTAGTCTCTAATGGAGTTATAGTTGCCATGTTCTTTGTTTTTATAGTTGGCATGATTAAAAGTAGAAATTTAAAAACTTTTAATGATATATTCCCTGCAATGATATGGGCATTTTTTATTGCTTCGATTATCTTATTAATCATATCAATGGCAACTCCCATAAAGTTTATTATTGATTTTTTATTTGAAAAAATAAAAGAACTTCGACAATTTAGAGCATTAGGAAGATTTGCATGGCCATTTTACTACGTTATCGGAATTATATCCATGATTTTTATTTATAACTTATACAGAAAGTATTCTTTAATGAATAAAAAAATTCTTAGTACACTTTTATTTATTGTTCCTTTATTTATCTTTCTTTCCGAAGCTTTTGTTTTTCAGCTTAGTTATAGTAAAACTGCTTTAAACTCACCTAATTATTTGAATGAAAACTATATCCCAGCTGGAATGAAAAAATCAATGGAATCTTTTGACAAAGACAGCTTTCAGGCAATAATCCCATTGCCGTTTTATCATTATGGTTCTGAAGATTTTATGATTGCTTCAAATGTTTCTGATAAGTCAATTATTTATTCACAGATTTTTGCTTATAATAAAAATATGTCAATGATGTCTTCAAATTCACCAAGAACATCTGTTGATGAAGCAAAAAAGATTATTCAAATATTAATGCCGGAATTTTATAGCAAGAGTATTAAAACCCAATTGCCAAATCGTAAACCATTCTTGATTTTATATACAAAAGACATCCTATCTCCTTATGAAGAACGCATATTAAATCTATCAGAAAAGTTTTATGAGGATAATCAAGTGATTTTGGCAAAATTGGATTTTGAAAAATTATTTTATGAAACCCAAAATGAAATATTAAAACGTTATATTAACATAGATGATGATAAGTATAGAAAAAATGATTTTTATGTTTCTGATAGCAATGCTTTTATTTATTATGATGGTTTTAATATAGATGAATGTGGCATAAAACATAGTGGTTCTAGTTGTTTTAGAAATATTAAAAATGCCTTTAGCTCTCTTGCTGAAATAAGTGCGAAAGATTTAGATTTAAATACTGAATATGAGGCTAGTTTTTGGTTCTATAATAAAGGTCATGGAAGAACAGCAGGATTAATTGCCATTGATGAGATGGATAAAGATCAGGGGAGTAGCTCTTGGATAGGATTAACAGATGCCAGATTTTCATATGTTATTGATGGAGAATGGTCGTTGGTTCAAACCAGGTTTAAACCTAAATCGAAGAATTGTCATTATAAAATATTTCTTGCTCCTTCAGAAAACTGGATAGATTCTATTTATGTAGATGATATTTTAATTAAACCTGTTAATGTGGATGTTTTTAAAGTATTTCGCGGAGAAAACAATAAGGGAATATTATTCTATAATAATTATTTTATTAAAACTGATATTGATTATTCGATATTAAGTTGCAAAAAGTCGCAATTAATAGAATATTATATAAATAAAATTAAAAACTCGGTTAGTTGGTATAATACATTAAAATCTGAGGCTAAAAATAAAAGTATTGCTTTAGATAAATATATTTATGATAATGCAGAGTATATGGTGCTATATTCCCCATTTAAGATAGAAGATAATAAGCTTTTAAAAATTATTTACTATAAGGATTTGATAAAGAGTAATAAAGAATGGTTAAATAAAATTATTTTAGAAAATAAAGCAAAAGAATCATTAGATTCAATCATAATGCATAATGCATTATATATGATAGATTTAGAAGAAAAATCGCAAAAAAAATAGATAATGTTGCCTTCCAGTTTTCAATATCCTAAAAGCCATTCAAAAAATCATAACAATTAAAGTTCTGTTAAAAGTTAAAAAAAAGAACTTACTTGTTGAGAAATTAAATTCACCGCACTAAAGTCGGAAAGCTTTAAGCCCGAAAATGCAAAAAAAGACAAAAATTTCTTTGAGCATTTTAAGAAATACTTTTCTTAAAAATACTTAGCTTTGCTGCAAAATTAAAATATGGTTTTTAGCAGCATTGTTTTTTTGTTATATTTTCTACCTGCATTTTTACTTACATATTATTTGGTAGATAAGAAATACAAGAATATTGTAATCTTATTATTTAGCATTTTTTTTATAGTTGGGGTGCCTCACGCTTTATTTTTGTTATTTTAGGTACAACCTTCATTGACTTCCATTTAGTAAAGTGGATGTCGAGCTTGAATGATAAAACAAAACGGCGGTTGCTTCTTGCTTTTTCTGTTTCAATGAATCTCGGATTGCTTTTTTATTTTAAGTATTCCAATTTTTTTATTGAAAATGTAAATGCCTTGCTCGGACTTTTGGGTATTAATGCTATAAAATGGACAAAGCTTATTTTACCCATTGGAATTTCTTTTTATACATTTGAGACGATAACTTATGTGGTTGACGTATACAGAGGAGTACACAAACCGCTAAAAAATTTTTGGGACTACCAGTTATACATCATTTTGTTTCCGAAACTTATTTCAGGCCCCATTATTCGTTATCACGATTTAGCCGACCAGATTACCGACCGAAGTCAGAATGATACTTTAGATAACCGCTTGATAGGTTTTTATCGTTTTATATTAGGACTTTCGAAGAAAGTTCTTATAGCCAATCAAATGGGACAACAAGCCGATGCAATTTTTGCTTTAAATGTTCATGATTTAGGTACTGGTACTGCATGGGTAGGAATTCTATCTTATACTTTTCAAATATATTTCGATTTTTCTGGTTATTCTGATATGGCTATAGGTTTGGGTAAAATGATGGGTTTTGTATTTCCCGAAAACTTTAATAATCCCTATGTTTCGCAAAGTATTACAGAATTTTGGCGTAGGTGGCATATATCCTTGGGTAGTTGGATGCGCAATTATTTATACATTCCTTTAGGTGGCAATAGAGTAAAATCAAAATATCGCTTATATTTTAACTTGTGGTTTGTGTTTTTAGCATCAGGGTTGTGGCATGGAGCTTCGTGGAGTTTTGTTCTTTGGGGGGCATATCATGGTTTATTCTTAGTTTTAGAGCGAGCGTTTCTGTTGAAATTAACTGAAAATATTGGCAAAATTCCACGTGTGATTTTTACATTTTTTGTTGTTGTTATTGGTTGGGTCTTTTTTAGAATTGAAAATATATCGGAAGCTTTTGTTTTTTTGAAAAAGATGTTTGTCTTTAAAATGGATGGTTTAACTAATGTAAAACTGGATATTGAGTACTGGTTTTATTTCGTTTTAGCTATTGTACTTTCATTTTTTGTATTGGTTGATAAAGGTCAAAAAATACAAGATGAAGTTTATTTCAAGCCTTATACAACTAATAAGCACCATGTTATGTTTTCAACTGCTTTTATACTTTTTATTTTATGTATTTCATCTATAACAGCTTTTGGTTTTAATCCATTTATTTATTTTAGATTTTAAAAGTTATGAAGGCTCGCGTTATATATTTTAATTTGATGTTTGTAATACTATTGTTGCCTTATTTACAAACAGTATTACATTTTACTGAAGTAAAACCTTTGCAGGGAGCTGTTGTACTTAGTGAGGATACCGTATTTACATTTAAGGAATGGTTTTCGGGTCATTATCAAGAAAAAAAAGAAAAATATTTAAACGAAAATTTTGGTTTTCGAAACATTTTTGTTCGTTTAAATAATCAATTGGCATTTTGGATGTTTAATAAGCCCAAAGCTAATGGTATAGTTATAGGTAAAGAGAATTATTTATATGAGATGTCGTATATCGATGGATATACTGGCAGAACATTTATCGGCGAAAAAGCTTGGCGTGAAAGAATGGAAAAAATAAAATATATTCAAGATGCTTTGCAAGAAATGGGAAAAACCTTAATTTTAATATTAGCCCCTGGAAAAGCCTCGTTTTACCCAGAATATATTCCTCCAAAATTGTTAAAAGGTAAAGATACAACAAATTATGAATGTGCTATTAAATTAGCCAAAGAAATGAATATAAACTGCATCGATTTTAACGATTATTTTAATAAGAAAAAAGGAAAAACCGAATATCCTTTATATCCTCGCTTAGGAGTGCACTGGTCGTATTATGGTTATACCATTGCTTCCGATTCTATTATTAAGTATATTGAAAAGAAAAGAAACATACGAATGCCCCATTTGTATTGGAAAGAAGTAGAATTTGATTATCCAAGAGAAAAAGACGATGATGCAGCTGAAGCAATGAATTTATTATTTGAAATTCCAACTGAAAAATTAGCATACCCTAAAGTCCTATTTGAATCAGATTCAAATAAAACTAAGCCTAATGTTCTTGCTGTTTCTGATAGTTATTATTGGGGACCTTATAGTTTAAGTATTTCAAATGCATTCGGATTAAGTCATTTTTGGTTTTATTATAGAGAAGCTTATCCTGAAAGTTATACCACAAAAACTGACCCTACTACTTTTAATTTGAAAGACGAAATTGATAAGCACGATGTTTTTATTTTAATGGCAACAGAGGCAACATTGGACAAATTGGGTTGGAATTTTATTGAAAATGTTTACGATTTACTTAAAATATCTAAAAATAATCAATATGATATGAGTTTTTGGGATAAAGTAATAAAGATTAAAGATAAAATGAGATCAGACCAAAAATGGAAAGATTATTTGATTCAAAAAGCCAAAGAAAAAAACATTTCACTCGATTCTATGATGACCATTGATGCTATTTGGATGATTCAAAATCAATAATTTTCCAATCTTCAATATCCTTAAAGCCATTCAAAAAATCTTTTATCGTCATTCGTTTTTTGCCTTCGGGTTGGCATTCGTTTATCTGAAGTATGCCACCATCGGCTGTGATATAAAGATAATTTTTTTTATCTGTAATAATAGTTCCACATGGACTTTCGTGCTTACCATCAATTATTTCTGAACTGAATATTTTTAAATGTAAGGTTTTATTGTTTTTGAGGTTGATAAGTGTTGTGAATGCAGCTGGGTAAGGACTTAAGCCTCGTATTAAATTATGAATTTGTTCAATTTTTAACGACCAGTTTATTTTGCATAATTCGGGTGTAATTTTTGGAGCTGATTTTAATTCTTGTTCTTGAATTATAAAGCTACTTTGTTCAATGGGCTCAATCTCATTAAATTCAATTGATGGTAATGTTGAGATAAGCAATTGAGCCCCTTCCTGCATTAAAACATCATGGAGCATACCGGCATTATAGTGTGGCAAAATAGGAACTTCTTTAAAATTAATAATTTTTCCGCAGTCAATTTGTTCGTTAATAAAGAAAAGAGTTACGCCTGTAGTTTTTTCTCCGTTAATAATTGCCCAATTGATAGGTGCAGCACCTCTGTATTGTGGTAATAAAGAGGCGTGTATGTTGATTGTTCCTTTGGGAGGTATTGACCATACTTCTTTGGGTAACATGCGAAAGGCAACAACAACAAATAAATCGGCTTGGTATGATTTTAACGAAGCAATAAATGATTCGTCTTTTAACCGCTCAGGTTGTAATAAGGGTATTTGATGTTCAAGGGCAATTTGTTTAACTTCGCTTTGTTTAAGTTTTAGACCTCTTCCAGCTGGCTTGTCGGGAACAGTAACAACTGCAACGATTTGATGTTGGCTTTTTAATAATTCTTTTAATGTATAAGCCGCAAATTGCGGTGTCCCCATAAAAACAATCTTCATCTTTTTTTGGGAGCTAAGTTAACTTTTTTTGATATGGTTCGCAAACTTTTGAGGCAAGTCTATTATATACACTTTTTCGGTTGCCCGAGTTATTGCAGTATATAGCCATTTTAATTGTTCAATGCCAAATTCGGTATAGTTTAAAAATGAAAGGTCGATATAAACATGTTTCCATTGTCCACCTTGCGATTTGTGGGCGGTTATGGCATAAGCATATTTTATTTGTAAGGCATTAAAATACGGATTTTCGCGTATTAAAGTTAAGCGTTTTTTCTTTGATTTAACATCTTCGTAGTCGATGGCGATTTGCTGAAAAAGTGTTTCTTGTCTTTCACGCGATAGGTTTGCCTGCTCAGAGAACATGGTTTCTTCGAGCAATAAACACTCTATTTCGATACCCGGAGCTGAGCTAAGTTCGGCAAGTACTTTTTTGAATTTAAAGCCGTAAATTTCCTCATTGCGTAATATTTTGCGTACATAAATCATTTCGCCATTGGCAATAAAGTTAAAAGGAATATCTTTGGGTAAAGGCATGTAATTGTTTTTTACTACCATGAGTAATTCGCCATTGACCATTTCGTTTTCGTAATAAAATATTCTATTTCGAATGGCTTTGTTTACCTGTAAAGCTCGTTTATTTGAATAACAAAGTATTACGGTTTCGTCTAGGCCTACATGGTCATAAGAGGAGGCAATATACTCGAGCGAGTCTGCAGATGATAAAAAAATAAAGTCGTTTGAAGATGTATAAAAAATTGGCAATTGGTGTAGGTTTTCTTCAATTTTTTTACGAAGTAGCGTAGCATTTTGATAAATCAATGAGCTTTGTTGCTGTCGGACTACTTCTTGTAATTCGGCATAAATACAATTAAACCCTTTTTGTTTAAAGGTTTCTATTTGAAGTGCAGGATGATTGATAGAACCAACTGGAGGCAACTGAGCTGCGTCGCCAATAAAAACAAGCTTGTTTTTAGGGTGTTGAAATACAAATTCAAGTAGATCTTCTAATAAATATCCACTACCAAATATATTAAAATCGCTCCCTTCGTTCGAGATTAACGAAGATTCATCGATAAAAAATACACCTTCTTTTATGCTATTATAATTTAATACAAACCTAAAATCATCGGCCGATAATTGCCTATAAATAAATTTATGAATAGTATATGCGATTTGTTGACAATAATTGGATAAAACTTTTGCAGCTCTGCCCGTAGGTGCTAGCAATACAAAAGGATATTTTATGTTTAAAAAAGTTTTTGTAATAGATTTTATAAGAGTAGTTTTTCCAGTTCCTGCATATCCGTTAAGAATAAAAATATGTTGGTTGGGCGAAAAAATGAACTCTGCAAATAATTCTAAAGCTTTTTTTTGATCATTAGTTGGTTCATAATCAAGGTTTTTAAGGATTTCACTAAAAAAAAATTGATGAAGCATAAAAAAATAATTTTATTGAAATAACTTGTTCAAAAAAAAACTAACTTTGCCAGCAAAACTAAACTTTTTTTTCATGGTAAACAAAATTATTCAAGGAGTTTTAGTAGTAGCTATCGTGGTACTTTCTTATTTGATTTATGATAGCATCCGTAAACCTATTCGCTTTCAAGAAGAACGCGACAAAAGGTATGCAAAAATTATAGAACGATTAAAAGATATTCGAACTGCTGAATTAGGTTTTTATGAAAAATATGGACGTTACACTGCCAATTTTGATAGTCTTATTCAGTTTATTAAAACAGACTCTATGCCTATAGTAAAAGCTATTGGAACTGTACCCGATACACTTACAGAAGAACAAGCCATTAAAATGAAGTTGGTTTATCGTGATACCATTAACATAGCAATTAAAGATACTTTGTTCCCTAAAGGTTTTATTGCCGATTCATTAAAATATGTGCCTTTTTCGAATGGTTTAATTTTTAAGCTTCAAGCAGGTGAAATTGTTACAGGTTCAAAAATAAAAGTTAAAGTTTTTGAAGCTGCCGATCCGCAGCCATTCGATCCTACTTTTCAGTTGAAAGTTGGCAGTATGACGGAAGCTTCAACTTCTGGAAACTGGGAATAATTATGATGCAAAAACCTATTGTTTTGTCTGATGAAACTTTTCATCAGACTTTTTTTTCTTCATATAAAAGCTATGTTGTTATAGATAAATTTTATGTTAATGTTGCTCATTTAGATACTGTTCGAAAAAAATTTGTTTATTTTTCGTTACAACGCTCTGATGATGAAATTGATGCTCAAATGCTCTCAACAATCTTAGAACAACACTTTGTAACAGAGCATCAGCAGCAAATTAATTTTTACATGGTTACACCTCAGGTACATATTTTTCCTGAGTCATTTTTTAAAGAAGAAAATACTCAACATATATTTGACTTTGCAAATGGTAACGATTTACATAAGCAAATTGTATCACAAAAAGCACACTATAACACAATTGTACAATTTAATGTACCAGATTTATGCATAAATATTTTAAATTTTTCAAATAGTAATATTTATCATCATGCTCATTTATTATTAAATTTATCTGAGTGGATGATACGTAAATATAATTATAAGTCGTCGGTTTTTTTACACTTTCACGATTATTTATTTGAAGTAGTTGTAATTCAGAACAACCAACTAATTCTTTTTAATACTTACCATTTTCAACATACCGATGATATTCTTTATTATTTGCATTGGATGATTAAAAGCATTGAACTAGATATCAAACAAAATATTTTTGTTTTGTCGGGGTGGGTTGATAAAAAAGGTGAACTAATAAAAAAGATGAAAGAATTTGATTTTAGAATAGAATGGGCTAAATTTAATCCTCAATACATTTATAGCTATCGCTTTAATGAATTGCAATCGCATCAATTTGCAACTCTATTTTGTGTTTGATATGAGAATCATTAGTGGTAAATATAAAGGTCGAAAAATTATTCCTCCAGCAAATATGAAAGCACGTCCAACAACCGATTTTGCCAAGGAGGGTTTATTTGATATGTTAGCACATCGAATTGAATTAGAAGGCTTAAGTGTATTAGATTTATTCAGTGGAACGGGTTTTATAAGCTATGAGTTTGCATCGCGTGGTGCTTCATCGGTTACGGCTGTTGAAATAAATCCAATTCACATAACTTTTATTCGAAAAACAGCTAAGGAATTGCAAATGCCTTTATACGTAGTTGAAGCAGATGTATTTCGATACATTGAAAAAGTTCAAGCTTCGTTTGATATAATTTTTTGCGATCCACCTTTTGATTTAGACGGATTGGATCGTTTACCTAAGCTAATTTTTGAACATGAAATTTTAAGCGAAAGTGGTTTGCTCATTATAGAACATAGTAAAAAGAATGCTTTTGTTGATTATCCATATTTTTTACATCAACGAAGCTATGGTAAAGTTCAATTTAGTTTTTTTTCAAAAAATGCACAAAAATATTTTTTCAAATGAAAAAAAATGTTTACCTTTGCAGCTGCATTTTAACAGGGTGTGGTAGTTCAGCTGGTTAGAATGCCGGCCTGTCACGCCGGAGGTCGCGGGTTCGAGTCCCGTCCACACCGCCAACCGCTCAAAAAAAGGGCGGTTTTTTTTATATGTATTGGGTTTACATCATAGAAAATCCTGAAGGTCTTTACTATAAAGGCTACACTCAGAATGTTGAAAAACGTCTTTACGAGCATAATGCTGGCGAAAGTCGTTATACATCAGGCAAGGGACCTTGGAAATTAGTTTATAAGCGTTCATATTTGACTAAAACAGAAGCATTGAAAGAAGAACGTCGTTTAAAACGTTTAAATTCAAACTCGATAAAGAAGTTAATTGAACAAGATTAGCATGCCGGCCTGTCATCTCGTTGTTACACAACGAGACGGGTTCGATCTCGTTAAGATTAACGAGACACACCGCCAACCGCTCAAAAAAAGGGCGGTTTTTTTTATATGTATTGGGTTTACATCATAGAAAATCCTGAAGGTCTTTACTATAAAGGCTACACTCAGAATGTTGAAAAACGTCTTTACGAGCATAATGCTGGCGAAAGTCGTTATACATCAGGCAAGGGACCTTGGAAATTAGTTTATAAGCGTTCATATTTGACTAAAACAGAAGCATTGAAAGAAGAACGTCGTTTAAAACGTTTAAATTCAAACTCGATAAAGAAGTTAATTGAACAAGGTTAGCATGCCGGCCTGTTATCTCGTTGTTCACAATTTTTTTGTATAGATAGGGTTTAGCCTGCCTTAGTTTTGTGAAATTACCAACAAGATCGTAGTAGAAAATTCTTAGCAGTCGTAAAAAATTGAGAGGGAATTAATAAGCCTATCCAAAAAATTATTATATTTAAAGCAAAAAAAGATGAAATTACTGTTTTTCTCCTTTTTTATTTTTGCTTCCTTTTTTGCTTGGGGGCAAGTTTCGGTCGATTGTGATTTGACTTTAATTACTACCATTGAAAATTTTAATGTATATCGCCATAATCCATCGGGCGTTATTATGTATAAAGCCAAAATGTACATCGATGCTGATGGTAGTCCGCGTGCCTATGGTCCTAATAATAGTGGCTTAGATTGGACTGCCAATGCTGGATATCCAGGTAATTGGTGGGGAGTTGTTACCGATAGCAATGGTGATCCCATTATTCAAGGACCTGGCGATCCATATCCTGGAATGTATGTCTCTACCACTTCGTTGGTTAATTCAGCTTATTCAGTAACTAATCCATTACGCTATACTAATTCTGAAACAGTGCCATACTATGTTTTGCCATCGGCTTTGGTTTCATTGGGAGGAATTCGTATTGGTGATGTTGCTTATGTTTATAATACACAAACCGGTCAAGGATGCTTTGCCATATATGCTGACACCGGACCAGCTGGAAAATTAGGCGAAGGTTCTATTTATCTGGCACAGCAAATTGGAATAAACTCCGACCCTCGAACAGGTGGAACCAGTTTAGGAATTATCGATTATATTGTGTTTCCTATGTCTGGATATGGGCAGGGAACCATACCGTCTATTGCTCAGATTGATAGTATTGGAGCTTTAAAAATTGCAGCCATTGGAGGCACCGGAATTACTCAATGCTTAGAACCTATGCCGGCAGACCATACATCGCCAACTACGCAAATTAATATGGCTTCGCAATGGGTTACAAGCGATTTTGTGGCTCAGTTTTCCGACTCGGATAATGTTGGAGGAAGTGGAATAGAAAAACGATTTTATAATGTGTCCGATTTTCATAGCAACGAATGGAGAGCCAATTATTTGCATGGCTTTTTCTGCGATAATTTTAATCAAAATACGATTCACCCCGACTGGACTATTGTAAGTGGTACATGGACCATCAATACCAATAATAAATTACAACAATCGAACGAAGCCTTGTCTAATACCAATATTTATGCTCCTTTGACACAAAATTTATCAAACCGTTATTTGTATCACTTTAAAGCCACTATGGGTGGTACAGGAACTTCTCGAAGAGCTGGATTCCATTTTTTTGCCGATCAACCCGATTCATCGAATAGAGGGAATTCATATTTTGTTTGGTTTCGTTTAGATGACGATAAAATTCAAATCTATAAAGTTGTGAATAATTCATGGGGTTCAAGTCCTGTTAAGGATACTGCTTATAATTTTACCGCTAACCAAGAATTCGATGTAAAAATAATATATGATAGAATTACTGGGCTTATTCGGGTTTATATAAATAATGTGCTTTCAGCTCAGTGGGTGGATACTACACCCATACAAAATGGTAGTTATGTCTCTTTTAGGAGTGCCAATTGTAATTATCAAATTGATGATTTTGATGTTTATCGGTCGCGATACCCTACAGCAAATATTAGCATTGGTAGCGGGAATATGAATGATATTCGTTACCAGAATGATTCTCCAGCAATGCCTTCGGGGCGAATAAAATCTGTTGTATCTGATAATGCCGGCAATCTTAGCAATATTGTTGAGCAATTGGTAAATGTAGATTGGACACCACCTACTTCGGTAATAGTGAGCGATGGTGTATCGAATGATATTGATACTATAAGCAATATGATAATTCAAGCGAATTGGTTACCTTCCAATGATTCCAATTCGGGAATAGAACGTTATGAAATAGCCATAGGTACAACTCCCTTCGGTAATGATGTGCTCGATTGGACGGATAATTTACATAATTTATCGGTCAGTGTTAATACATTAACATTAAGTATTGGACAAACCTATTATGTGATCGTGAGAGCAAAAAACAATGCAGGCTTGTATGCTGAGATATCATCTTCAGATGGGCAAATTTATTTAACTTCTCAGCAAATTCAACATTTGGATTTGAATGGCATAGAGGTATATCCCAATCCATGTAATGATAAGTTGCATATTTCGCTTAATCCTTCAACCGTAAGTCAGGCGAATGTTTTAATTATCGATGCACAAGGCCAAATATTAAGGATTATACCATGGCAAATGCAACAATCATTTGCTGAAGTTCAAATATCCGATTTGAATGAAGGAACTTATTTTATTTGGTTCGTTTCGAAAGAATCTTATTATGTTAAGAAGCTTAGAATTAAACATTAATATAACAACCATAATTTTGTAACATTTTTAGCTAATTCTAATTTTGTCGCCATCGAATTCCGAAATCTTCATGTATATTTGCAATGAATTATCATTATTATGGGCAACATAAATCATGTTATTGAATCGTTTAAAAATCTATCTGTGCTTGTTATTGGCGATGTTATGATAGATGAATATATGTGGGGTAAGGTAGAACGTATTTCACCCGAAGCTCCTATTCCCATTGTGGCTATTGAGCGTAGAGAAGAGCGTTTAGGAGGAGCCGCCAACGTTGCATTAAACATAAAAAGCCTTGGTGCTAAACCTATTATAATAAGCATTATCGGAAATGATGCACGTGCTGACCGTTTTAAACAGCTATGTCGTAACGAAAAAATGGAAACCATTGGCTTAGTAGAAAGTAAGTTGCGTCCGACTACTACCAAAACCCGAGTAATAGGGCATAATCAGCATCTGTTGAGAGTAGATGAAGAAATAACAACTCCATTATCGCACGATGAAGAAAAATTATTCATCGATAAAATAAACGAACTATTTTCATCGCAAAAGATTGATGCTGTTGTATTTGAAGATTATGATAAAGGCTGTATTACTAAAAAAGTTATTGATGCTGTAACCAAAAAAGCTCAGCAATTGGCAATTCCTGTTACAGTTGATCCCAAGCATCGTAATTTTATGATCTATAAAGGTGTGGACCTGTTTAAGCCCAATTTAAAAGAGCTTGCGATAGGTCTGAAAACAGATATTCACAAAGATAATTTAATGCAACAACTGCCTGTATTATGTCAAGAATTTATGCAACGTCAGCATCATAAAGCTATGATGGTAACCCTTTCGGAGTTGGGCATGTTTATTATGAATGAGCAGGAGCAACACCATATTCCAACGCGAGTTCGCGATTTAGCCGATGTGTCTGGAGCGGGCGATACGGTTATAGCTACGGCTACCTTGTGTTTAGCTAAGGGAATGACGCTTTTCGATATTGCCAACATCGCTAATATTGCTGCTGGTGTTGTTTGCGAGCGAGTGGGAGTAGTACCTATCGAAAAAGAAGAGTTGCTTAAAAGATTGGCTTAAAATCCGTTGAAACTCCAATACATAGGGGGTAACAACAAAAACCATCCAATTAAAATTAACAAAAGAATAAAAGGCAATATCCACTTAAACCAAATGGTATATGGAATTTTTGCCATAGAAAGTGCACCCAGCAATACGCCACTTGTTGGGGTTATCATATTAGTAAAACCATCGCCAAACTGAAATGCCAATACGGTGAGCTGCCTCGATATACCAATTAAATCAGAAAATTGTGCCATAATGGGCATGGTAAGAGCTGCTTTTGCAGAACCTGAGGGTATTATAATATTTAATCCATTCTGAAACAGATACATCATACTTACAGAGCCTATTTCTCCAGTATTTTTAAGCGACTGGGCTATATGATACAAAATGGTATCGATTATTTTGCCATCGTTGAGTAAAACAATAATGCCACCGGCTAATCCTACTACCAGAGCTGCCGATAAAATATCTTTGGCACCATCGAGAAATTGTTTTACGGTTTCGTTGGCAGAGTAACCAAATACTATAGCTGTTGTAATGCCTAAGCCTAAAAATAACGAAGCTATTTCTTTAATGTACCATTCGTAGCCAAGTACGCCAAGAATTAAAATAAAAATGGTAGTAATGAGCAAATTTAAAATAAAGTATCGCAACGATTTGCGGATAGCCCAGAATGAAGAAATGCTAAAATAAGCTGTAATTATGGCTATGAAATTAAACGAAAGCAAAGAATTACCTATTTGTATGGTAGTTTTAGAAAACGAAAACGATAAATAAATGCCTGTCAATACGAGCAAAATATAAACAATCCATGATTTAGCAGTAGCTCTAAGGTGGCTAATATCCATAGAGGCACTGTGATTGTTTCTCCAGCTCTTGTCTAATTCGTACATGGGTGAGCGTTGGGGATTCTTTTTTATCCGATGGGCATACCAAAGCACAAAAGCAATGGCTATACTGTTAATTATAAGCCAGCAAATAAAACGATATTCGATGCCGGAAAAAAGCGGGAGTTGTGCAATACCTTGAGCAATACCAATGGTAAATGGGTTCATCATGGCAGCTGCAAAACCTACATGGGCGGCTAAGTATGTCATAGAAATGCCCACAATTGAATCATAACCCATAGAAATAGCCAAGGGGACAAAAATTACGATAAAAGCAATGGTTTCTTCGCTCATTCCAAAAACAGCCCCGAACAGACTGAATATAAGCATGATAAATACAATAGCTACATTGTCCGAACCAAGGATGCGAATCATTTTAAGCTGATTTGCCGCATGAATTTTTTTGACCAATGCCTGAATACCAACATCTATAGATTGTGTGGAGTTGATAACCCAAAAAGTGCCACCAATGATTAAAATAAAGACAATAATACCTGCCTGATTGACAAAACCCTGAAAAAATGCTCCGAAGATTTCCCAAATCTGTGGTTGGTTAGGAACATACTTAAAACTTTGAGCGTCAATAACTACTCGTTCGTGTCCATTGGCAACGATGGTTTTTCGCTCGAATTCACCTCCCGGGATAATCCAAGTAAGCGCAGCTACTGCAACAATAATAGCAAAAACGATAACATAGGTATGTGGAAAATGCTTCATAATTCAGATTTTGTTTTGCAAAAATAGTAAAATAAAAGTAAAACGGTATTTATAGAAATATAAAGCTTGTATTTAAAAGCAAGTGTTTTGTAGTAAAAAAAGGAATATATTTATTATTGTTTACTTATAGCCAGTGCTTCGTTAATGCTAATTTTTTTACCATTGTTGTAAGCAACAACAAAGCATTGTAAGCCTTTTTGTTTTACGACCGAGGTATATTTATTAGCTTCTTTCAGTGTTTGAAATTTACCCACCGAATATTTATACATATTATCGATTATTAATACATCTACGGGTTGGTCAAATTGATATTTGTCGTAATATCCATTGGGTAATGGTTTGGGCGATGCTCCCAATTGTACTGTGTAATAAAAGCCCGATGGTGTTGATACCGAAGTGGGAGTTGTTGTTTTGGTAGTGGTTTTATGGGTATTGACCGGTGGTAGTTCGGTTACATTTTGTTTTTCAGTTTTTACAGGTTCTGCAGTGTTTTTTATGGGCTCAACTACAGGTTTGGGTTCGACTTGTGTTTGAACGGGGGTTTTATTTTCAGCAACTTGCGTTTTTATAGGCTCATCTTTTACGTTGGTTCTTACAATAGGCTTTGGTTTCGGTGCTGTATTAGTATCGGGTATAGTATTTGAAGGGGGTGTAGTTTTGGGAACTTCGGTCATGGTGATGTTGCTGCTTTGAACGGTTGCAGGGGCATTAGAGCCCGGTTCGTATGGCGGAATGCTTTTAATCCTTGAAATTACGTTGCTATTCGTTGTAAAATCGCGTTGTTCAACACTTACGTATTTAATTCCAGTTTCGCTCAAAAACGAAACATTACCATTGATGTTAACAGCTTCGTTTAAAGCAGTGGGTGAGGTTATTTCGTATTTAACAATGAAAAGTTCGCTTTTAGGAAGTACCGACCAAACAAAAAGAACAGAATTTTCTGCAACAGCATTAGTGCTGCCATAACCTTCTTTTACTTTGCATTGAAAACCGGTTGGAAATTTTTCTTTAATTTTTAGAGTTTTTTCGCGTTCAAGTCCGGCAGTATTTACTAATAGGGTAACATTAATTATATTGTTTTGTTTGTCAATTTGGCGATAGCAAAATACTTTCTGCAGATCGATATCTGTTTCTTGAGCTTTTAATAATAAAACAAATGAAAACATCCATAAAAACAAAAATACTTTTTTCATAAAATCTCACTAACTTGGTTTCTTAAGCAAAGATAGAATAAATTTGAATATAAAAAAATTAATTATTAAAAAAATTAGTAACTAGAATTGTTTAATAACTTTTTACTTTGGAAAAATATATATAGTTTAAATATTTGATAAGATTTTAAACAATTGTGTATTTTTAAGCATATAAAGCATGAAATAATTCTGATATTTTTATCAATTTTGCTGAATGAAAGATATGACTGTAGGAAAAGAATCCAAACTCATTTTGCAGTTTGCGATTCCTATGCTTTTAGGTAATGTTTTTCAGCAATTATATAATGTTGTTGATAGCATTATTGTTGGTCAATTTATAGGAAAGGCGGCCTTAGCGGCTGTAGGTGTTACCATGCCTTTAATTTTTACACTGATATCGTTAATAGTTGGTTTATCTATAGGTTTCAATGTTATTATTGCCCAATATTTTGGAGCTAAAGATTACAAGAATGTGCAACGAACCGTCGATACGATGAATATTATTTTATTTGCTTCATCTGCTCTATTTACCATTGTGGGTTTATGGGTGATGGATGATGTATTGACGTTGATAAAAACACCCGCTGAAATTCATGTTCAAGCCATTCATTACCTGCGTATTTATTTATTGGGATTGGTTTTCTTTTTTGGTTATAATGGTAATGCAGCCATATACAGAGGGATGGGCGATTCAAAAACTCCTTTATATTTTATAATATTTTCTACTATTATAAATATAGGGTTAGATTTATTGTTTGTAGCTGTTTTTAAATGGGGAATAGAGGGGGCAGCATGGGCCACCATTATTTCTCAGGCTTTGGCATTTTTTGCTTCGATTATTTATATCAATAAATTTCATAATTTTTTGAAATTTAAAATTTGGAGGCTCCAGTTTGATAAGTATATTTTTAAGAAATCGCTGCAAATAGGTTTACCGACTGCTTTACAGCAATCTTTTGTAGCTCTTGGAATGGTGGCTTTATTGAGTGTGGTAAATCTTTTCGGAACCGATGTGGTGGCGGCTTATTCTATTGCAACCCGTATTGAGTCGTTTATTGCTTTACCTGCCATGAATTTTGCTGCTGCACTTTCTACGTTTGTAGGGCAAAATATAGGTGCACAAAAGATTGATAGAGTTAAAAGCGGTTATTTTGCAACATTAAAAATGACATTAATTATTACTATTGTTTCTACCTTGCTTATATTAATATTTTCGTATCCTTTAACTCGTTTATTCACGAACGATTTATCGGTCATAAATATTAGTCGTGGGTATTTAAATATTGTATCCTTTTTCTTTATTTTTTTTACAACGATGTTTGTAAATAATGGAGTATTGAGAGGTGCAGGAGATACATTAATACCGATGTTCATAACTTTGTTTTCGTTATGGATTGTTCGTATTCCGTTAGCTTATTTATTATCTAAAACATACAATTTTATAGGTATTTGGTGGGCAATTCCCATAGCTTGGTTTTTTGGCATGACACTTTCGTATATATATTATAGAACAGGTCGATGGAAAAGCAAGTCGGTAGTTAAAAAATATGTACCTACCGATGAGGTTGATGTAATTGCTGAACCATAAATATTTTTAATGCCAAGTTGAATTATTCAATTGACTTAGTTTTTAGAATACGGACAATCGTTGTCAATTATTTTTAATCAATCGTGGTAAAACCTGTATAAGGAATTAAGGCTTCAGGAATGAGGATACCATTTGGGGTTTGATAGTTTTCTAAAATAGCAGCTAAAATTCGTGGGAGTGCTAAGGCACTTCCATTAAGTGTATGACATAAAACGTTTTTCTTGGTTTGGCTATCTTTATAACGTAGTTTGAGTCGATTGGCCTGAAATGATTCAAAATTTGATACGGAGCTTACTTCGAGCCAGCGTTGTTGAGCCATACTAAAAACTTCAAAATCGTAAGTGAGGGCAGAAGTAAAACTCATATCGCCACCACATAATTTAACAATACGATAGGGGAGTCCGAGTAATGCAACCAAATTTTCTACGTGTTTTACCATTTGTTCTAATTGCTCATATGAACGTTCGGGGTGTTCAATGACTACAATCTCTACTTTATCGAATTGGTGCAGTCGGTTAAGACCACGCACGTCTTTGCCATAGGAACCCGCTTCGCGGCGGAAACACGGAGTATAAGCAGTATATTTAATGGGTAAATCGTTTTCATTTACAATAACATCTCTAAAAATATTGGTAACTGGAACTTCAGCTGTTGGTACTAAAAAGAAATTATCGAGTGTAATGTGATACATTTGACCTTCTTTATCGGGCAACTGGCCAGTACCAAATCCTGAAGCTTCGTTAACTATAAAAGGAGGAATAACTTCGTTGAATCCTGTTTCGATAGCTTTATCTAGAAAAAAGCTTATTAGTGCTCGTTGTAGTTTGGCACCTTTGCCTTTATAAACAGGAAAGCCGGCACCTGTAATTTTATTGCCAAGTTCAAAGTCGATAATATCGTATTTTTTTGCTAAATCCCAGTGTGGTAAGCCATTATTTGCAGTAGCAGATGGACCACCGCTTCGTACAATAACATTATCTTCAGCTGTTTTGCCGAGTGGTACTGTTGGGTGAGGCATATTGGGGAGGGTTACAATTAATTGATCTATTTGCTCTTCTATTTGTTGGTATTTTTGTTGCAATTCTTGAGCTTTTATTTTGAGCGTATTGGTTTGTAACTTTGCCTCTTCGGCTTTTTCTTTTAAGCCTTGTTTTATATAATTTCCAATTTCTTTTGCTATGCGATTAAGTTCGGCTTGAGTGTCGTCGGCATCTTTTTGGTTTTTACGACGTTGTGAATCGAGCTCAATAATTTTTTCAATAGTTTCGGTGGCATCGATATTTTTAATTTTTAGACGCTCAATAACTTCATTTTTTTGCTCTAAAATGGTTTTTAACTGTATCATAATTTTTTGTAAAAAAAAACTCCTTAGTTATCTAGCAAGATAAGCTAAGGAGTGAATTTATTAATCTTAATAACTTATTGAATATTAACAGGCTCAACGGAAACGTATGATTTGTTGTCTTTTTTTCTTTTGAAAACAACTTTACCATCGACCAATGCAAAAAGTGTATGGTCTTTTCCCATTCCTACGTTAAGGCTGGGATAATGTACGGTTCCGCGTTGACGTACGATAATATTGCCTGCTTTAGCAAATTGTCCGCCATATATTTTAACACCTAATCGCTTACTGTGCGATTCGCGACCATTGGTTGAACTACCTGCTCCTTTCTTATGTGCCATAATTCTTTATTTTAGAGTTGAATATTTTCGATTTCTATTTGCGAGAAGAATTGACGATGCCCGTTTAATTTACGATAACCATTACGTCTTTTCTTTTTAAATACTAAAACTTTATCGCCTTTTAAATGTTTAATAATTCTAGCAGAAATTTTAGCTCCATTTATGTAGGGAGCACCTACCGTTATTTTTCCGTCGTTATCGGCTAATAATATTTTAGAAAATTCAACTGAAGCGCCTTCTTCGGCACTCAAACGGTGTACGAAAAATTTCTTTCCTTTTTCAACTTTAAATTGCTGTCCAGCAATATCTACAATAGCATACATGATGATATCAAATAGGTTTTGTTTTGGACTGCAAAGATATAAAGTTTTTTTCAATCTTCAACTCTTTTTTATGAAAAAAATAATTAACGACAATTTTTTTATAAAAAAATGTACGAAAGCTTATTTATACGAAATGATTTTCTTATTTTTGTTCAAAAGTAATGGTACGAATAAATGAAGAAGATTAAGTTAAACGTAGTTGGTTTATCATATAGCGAAACTCATTCGGGGGCTTATGCTTTAGTGTTGCAAGAAGAAAATGGAAGTAGGCGAATACCCATTATTATAGGTTCGTTCGAAGCACAAGCCATAGCTATTCAATTAGAAAAATTAAAACCACCACGTCCTCTTACTCATGATTTATTTGTAATGTTTGCTTCGGCATTTAAGGTTGATTTGCTTGAGGTTAATATATATAAATTAGAAGAAGGTATTTTTTATTCGAATTTGATTTTGCAAAAAGACGATGAACAAGTTGAGATAGATAGCCGTACCTCTGATGCTATTGCGTTGGCACTTCGTTTTGAATGTCCCATATATACAACTCAAGATATTTTAGATAAAGCTGGCATTTTACTTACATTTGAAGAAGAAAAAGATGAAGAAAATCAGATTGCCGAGAATGATAATAATAGACCATCGTTTTATTCAAAATATACCATTGATGAGTTAGAAGAAATGCTTAATAAGGCTATTGAAAATGAAGAATACGAAAAAGCATCGTCTATTAGAGATGAGTTAGCACGTCGTAAGAAAGATTTTTAATTAATAGAATTTAAATAAAGTTATATGAGTCTAAAATTTAGATTAATTGTGATGAATTTTCTCCAATTTTTTGTTTGGGGTGCTTGGCTTATTACTATTGCAAATTATTGGTTTGGAACTAAACAATGGGGGAGCGAAGAATTTGGTGCCGTATTTTTAACATTGGGTATTGCTTCACTTTTTATGCCCACTCTTACGGGTATTATTGCCGATAAATGGATGAATGCTGAAAAATTATATGGCATACTTCATCTTTTGAGCGGGGCTACTGTTTTTTGTTTTCCACTTATTAACGATCCATCTACTTTTTTTTGGTTTATGCTGTTGGCTATGTGTTTTTATATGCCTACTATTGCACTTACCAATACGGTTGGATACAATGCTTTAAAAACTCATGGTTACGATGTAGTAAAAGATTTTCCACCCATTCGTGTATTTGGAACTATTGGTTTTATTGTTGCTATGTGGATTACTAACCTTACGGGAAACAAAGCTACTGAGATACAATTTTATATTTCGGCATTTGCTTCTTTTGTATTGGGTATATATTCTTTTACTTTACCTAAATGTCCTCCACAATTAAAATCTTCGGGAAGTTCTTCGTTGGTTAAGCTTTTAGGGTTAGACGCATTTAAGTTATTTGCTAATTACAAAATGGCTTTGTTTTTTATTTTTTCGATGCTTTTGGGTGCTTCGTTGCAATTAACTAATATGTATGGCGATGTGTTTTTAGATGAATTTAAAAATCTACCACAGTATGCCGATTCGTTTGTGGTTCGTTATTCTACGATTATCATGTCTATTTCGCAAATGTCCGAAACGCTTTTCATTCTTACTATTCCATTTTTCTTGCGAAAATTTGGCATTAAAAAAGTTATGCTTATGAGCATGTTTGCTTGGGTACTACGTTTTGGTTTGTTTGGGTATGGAAATCCTGAAGATGGTTTATGGATGATAATTTTATCATGTATTATATATGGTATGGCATTCGACTTTTTTAATATATCGGGAGCATTATTTGTTGAAACCCAATGCGACTCGTCTATTAGAGCAAGTGCACAAGGTTTATTTATGATGATGACCAATGGTTTTGGTACCATGATTGGTGCTTTAACAAGTGGTATTATTATTAAAAAATTCTTTATTCTTCCTAATGGTTTTAGAGACTGGCATCATATATGGATTACTTTTGCCTTATATGCTTTAGTGGTTGCTCTTTTGTTTGCTCTTTTATTTAAACATAAACATAATCCTAATGATCCTAAGTTACAAAATATAGCTCATTGATTATTTATTGAAAATTAATAGAGATGAAGATTCTTAATGCTAAATTGTTAATTGTTAGTTTTTTCATACTTATGATTTTGTTAGGCTTAGAGCGAATCTTTACAACACTTGTAAAAATAGTTTGAAAATTAAAACATTAATAAAATGAAGCCATACTTAGATTTACTTCAGCATGTACTCGATCATGGCACCTTAAAGAGCGATAGAACCGGTGTTGGAACAAAGAGTATTTTTGGATATCAGATGCGATTTGACTTACAAAAAGGTTTTCCTTTGGTAACTACTAAAAAAGTACATTTAAAATCGATTATTTATGAATTGTTATGGTTCTTAAATGGTGATACTAATATTAATTATTTAAAAGATAATGGTGTAAGTATTTGGGATGAGTGGGCCGATATGAATGGTAATTTAGGACCAGTGTATGGGCATCAATGGCGAAAATGGGAATCGAACGATGGTAAAATAATCGATCAAATTTCGGAAGTGGTTGAATCTATTAAGCATAATCCCGACTCACGTCGTCATATTGTGAGTGCATGGAATGTGGGCGATTTGGATAAAATGGCATTACCTCCCTGCCATATCTTGTTCCAATTTTATGTTGCAGATGGAAAACTTTCGTGCCAAATGTATCAGCGTAGTGGCGATTTGTTTTTAGGTGTTCCTTTTAATATAGCTTCGTATTCGTTATTAACTATGATGATGGCACAGGTTTGTAATTTACAACCTGGTGAATTTATTCACACTTTAGGCGATGCACATATATATACTTTTCATTTTGATCAAGTAAGAACACAAATACAACGAGAACCACGTCCATTACCCATTATGAAAATAAATCCTCATGTAAAAAATATTTTCTCTTTTAAATATACCGACTTTACGCTCGAAGGTTACGATCCTCATCCTCCTATCAAAGGACCAGTGGCAGTATAGTAACAGAAAAGCCCTGTTTTCAGGGCTTTTCGCCATTTTGCAGCATTGCAAAAAGGAACTAATTTAAAACTTATATGCTATGAAAAAACTAGTTCAATCGTTCGGCTTTACTCGATTGGGCTATGTCGTAATGAGGAAATATTTTATAAATAATAGAGTTATCTTCGTTATATATATTGCTAACAAGTACATATAATACGGGACGTTTAAAGTTTGAATAACGTTTTACGACTTTTACCGTAGGTTCTTTTTTTGTGTGTTGGTTCATGACTGTAATTTTTAGCAAAGTTACAGCCTAAAACCATTTAGTATAAAAAAATTTGATTAAAAGTTAAATAGTGTTGATGAAGATATAAAACTTATCTATTTTTTAGATGAACATGAATTTTGAATAGATAAATGAAATTAAAAACTTGACTTTTCACTGGGTTTATTAGATACTAAAACTCCTACGCAACCTTTTCCGCTACATTTTTCAGAAGCAGTAACATAAACAATAAGTTCCATGGTAGATGCTGCAGTAAATTCAAAAGAAGTAGAAGGGCGATAACGTTTCATTTCTATTTCGTCTTGATATTTCGATATTTCGAGCTTTAAATTATTGATGTTAGCATCGATTTCGATTTTCTTTTTACCACCTTTGATTTTTACTTTTTGATTTTCGAGTGATATTAGAAATTGTTTTTTTTGCTCAATTGTTTTGAGCAGTTCTTCATCGATCCCAGTAGAGAAATAAACTTTGCCTGTATTATCAGTAACTTTTATACTAACTTCGTTCATTATTTGCGATGAAACAAGAAATGAAATTTTATAATCTTTACCTTCGTTGCATATAATATTTAATTTTGACGATTTGCCAGCGAAAAAAACTGCACTTTTCGATTGAATATCATATTTCCATGGATAACGAATGCCGCTTCTTTGAACCGTTAAAAAATCACTGCAATTTTGCCCCAAACTAAAGATGGGAACGAAAAGTAATAAATATGCTAATTTTTTCATAGTTGTCAGTTTTTTTAAGCTTGTTTAATAATTTCGTTTCTTATTTTTTCAATAGTTTGTTTTAATTGCAAATATGTTTCGTTATCAATTTTGTATATAGTTTTAGCTCCAATAATAATTTTTGTAGTATCTTGTGATATGTTTTTATCTTCTTCGGTAGTGGCACTAATTTTATCCATTAAATTTTTAATAGATAATAGATCGTTTTTAATATTTTGTGTTGTGCTTTGATCTTTAAGTGATTCTATCATTCCAATAAGATTTTGTAAAACTATTTTTTGTGAAGCGATACGTTGTATAATTGGATTTTTTTCATCGTATTTGTTAACCAGTTGAAATGCAATGTACATGCTTTCAATCCAACCACCCGTGCTAATTAATGCAAGTGTTATGCCATCGTCGTTTTGTTGCAAGTGGTCAATAACGTTGTAAAAAGAATTGTTGGTAATGGCACTGATAGAGTCTACATTGGTAATATTGTTTTCGAGACGGTCAAAAGTAGATTTTTCTATAGCATTGGTTATTCCAATTTGATCGCTCATGCTTTTTATTTTGCTAAAATAGCGAACGGTTTCCTGAAATTTACTAAAGGTAGCTAAATAAGCCATATCGGCTGCATATACACCCAGGTTTAATTTTTGTTTGATGGGATCAATAAAATTTGTTTTTTCGGGAGCTGTTATATTGGCTTTAAACGAGGCTTTTGAATTTTTTAATAATGATATAAACTCATCGGGTGAGGGTACCTGATAAATAATTTCTGATTTTATATTTTCGCTACTATCAATAAGGGTATCTGAATTATCAATAGTTTTTGTGTCGTTATTATTACCACACGAAGTAAACAATAACGAAACCCAAATTCCAATAAATAGAATCGATTTATTCATGATAGTTAATTTTAAATTATATGCAAACTTACATTATTTTTTGAAAATGTCAAAAAATGATTTGTTTTTGATAATAAATAATAAATGTGTATTCGTTTATTGCATTAAAGCTTTATCTATAATCTCAGCCAAATCGATTACCGGTTTTTCGGCTACTTTTTGAAATGTTTTCTTACATAATGGACAAGAGGTGATAAGCATTTCCGAATGGTTGGTCATTATTTTATCGTAAGCATCTTGTGCAACTTGAACTTTGTCTTTTTCTTGAAAATAAAAATTTCCCAGACTCCCGCCACAACAAAGCGAATGCTCTTTTTGATAGGCAGTTTCTTGTAAGGTAATAACCTGATTTAATATATGGCGTGGAGCATCGTAAACGTGTGAGCCTCTTCCTAAATCGCAAGGATCGTGGTAAGAAGCTTTTATAGGTTGAGCATTGAGTTTAAGCTTGCCTTGCTTCGACCATAAATCAAATAATTGCGAATGATGCATAACTTTAATCGCTAGTTGATATTCTTCGTTGAAAACTTTGTAACAGATTGGGCACGAAGTTACTAATATTTCGGCTCCTGAAGCAGCAATGATTTCCTTGTTTTTTTGCATAAGTATTTTGGCATCTTCAATTTTGCCCGATAGCTGAAGTGGACGTCCACAACAGATGCTTCCGTCTTCGTCAATAAAAGTAAAAGGGGTATGGGTTTTCTCAAAAATAGAAACCATTGCTTTTTTTATGGATGGTGTAAGATGACTCATGCAACCTGCAAAATAAGCTATTTGAGTTTTAGGAAGTTCTGTTGTAACTTGTCTCAGGTAATCGTATTGTTGATGTTTATGATTAAGTTTTTCGTTTCGCTTAGCTACTTTTATGTTTAAAATATTGATATTGACGGGGCATGCTTCTTCGCATCTTCCGCAAATAAGACAATCGTATAAGGCAGGTTTGAGGACTTTTTCATGTCGAATTTTTTGAAAAAGATAAGCGGGTATCATATTTTGGCGACCTAAAACATCTTGAATCTGACAAGCATCGATACATATACCACAGCTTGAACAGGCATTGATTTCTAATTGAGAGAATCCGGTAATTTTGTTTTTTGTATAAATGCCGGCTTGCCTAAGTGCAATTAAAACTATTTCGGTGGGAATGTGCATGTAACGACTGAAAGGAAGAAAAGCAAAAAATAAAAATAAATCGATGGAATACATCCACCATAGGGGATACATTATCTTTTCTAACGGAAGAAGGTTTGCTAAAAAACTGCCAACATGGTTGGTCATAAAACCACCGTTAGCATATATGCCTGCTGTAGAACTTTCGGCTAAAAGGCGTAAGGGAAAAATAAGCCAAAGACTATATAATGCAATTTTATCGGTCCAATAAAGACGGGTTGTTTTTTTCATGCCCATAAGGCGTGAATAAAGGCGTTTGGTTAAAGCCAACAATAAACCTGAGAGAATGTACAACAAGATGGCGTCCATGATGAAAGTAAAAAAAGCATGATGCTCTAAAACCGATGGGTCTCTGTGGAAAAAGCGAAAGAAAATAGGCTCGTATAAGTGGTTAGCATGGCGACTGTTGGCAAATTCTACTTCGATGGCACCAAACACAATTAGCAAAAACCATCCGAAAGCAAAACTGCTGTGCATGTAGCCAAGTATTATATTTTTCTTGAAAATTCTAACATGCAAAAGAGCTTCGCGGAAGACTTCCCAAACAAATGCGAATATTTTTGTAGAAAAAAACGATTTTCTTATTTTTTTTCGTTCTTCTTTAGGCAATGATAATATCCATCGAACATATTTTAGGGTTAAAAATAAAATTAGTCCGACTAAACCAACTGCAAAAGGAACAACAAACCAATCGAATTTCATAACTGCGAACTTTGAAGGAATGACAATATTTGTAAAATTACACCGCGAGTATTAACGTTTTTGGGGCAAACAAGTTGACATTTACCGCAAAGCATACATTGCGTAATTTCTTTGGCAATGTAAACTTTTTCGCCTCGTCGAATGCTCAGCATGATTTTATGAAAGTCGAGCGATGAAAAAGCACCTGCCGAACATGTAGCTGTACAAGCACCACAGGCTATGCAAAGCGATACCGAAGGTTCAACACGCATAAGATAATAGAATAAAGCACGGTCGTTTTGATCGTATTCAATTACTCGGCTTTTGTTAACGCTAAATCCAAAATTTTTCATTTTACTGAGCTTTTGAATTTAAGAATTCTAATATTTTGACCACAGCTCCCCGTGCATCGGCAAGGGTATCGTCTATGCTTTTGGGCGAAGTGGCTGCACCGGCAACAAAAATCCCTGCTTGCGATGTTATATTCGATTGTGTATGATCATCTTTAGAAGCAATAAAATGACTGCTATTTGTTTCCAAATTTAGCATTTTGATTAAGTTAGATGTGCCTTCGGAAGGGGTCATGCCAACCATAAGTACCAACATATCCATGGTCATTTTCATGGGACGTCCGAGCAACGTGTCTTCTACTTTAATAATAATTTTCCCTTCTTTGTTCTCGGCTGCTTCAGATAGTCGTCCTCTAATGAAGGTAACACCATATTTTTCTTGTGATTCGTTATAAATTTCCTCGAACGATAAACCGTACATGCGTAAATCCATATAAAAGCAATAAGCTTCGGAGTAAGGTAGTTTTTGCCTTATTTCAATAGCTTGTTTTACAGCCGTAACGCAACAAACTTTTGAACAGTAAATATTGTTTATTTTTCTGTCGCGAGAACCTACACAATGAATAAAACCAATACGTTGCGGTTCTTTGCCTTGCTTGGTAAGGATAGGTTGATTTTCGCGAAATAATTTTTCTAATTCGGCTGAGGTGATAACATTGTCGTAAATGCCATAACCGTATTCTTCTTTAAGTCGGGCATCGAATAAATCATAGCCGGTAGTTATAAGTATAGCGTCTGTTTCGATGGTTTCGTTATCTGAGAGGGTTACAACGAAAGACGTGTTTTTCTTTGCGATGTTCAAAACCGTTGTGTTGAGTTGAATTTTTAAGTTCGATGGAATATTAGCTTTTAAAAATTCGATGACTTCGTCTGATTTTCGTTGGTTGGGGAAAAGTCTGTCCCATTGTGCAACGTGTCCCCCAATATGGTTGCTTTTTTCAATAAGAGTAACATTATATTGCATTCTCGAAAGTGTTGATGAGGCTTCTAATCCGGCAATTCCACCACCTATTACGACTATTTTTTGTTTTGCTGTCATAGCTTGAATTTATTTTGTAAAAATAGATATTTGTTAATAGTTTAACAATTTAGGTATTTCAGGTCCTTTTGTGCCGAGGTATTTATTTTCTTTAGAATAGTGAATACCTAGTTTATCTAACAATGGTTCTACCGGTATTTGATGCATTTGTAAGCCAATTTCCCATGGGTTATAACCTAAAAGGAGTGCTGTTATTTCTTCAAATGTTAAAACAGGTATAGCTTTTCCATCAACTCCGAAAAGTTTATGTTCCGATTCAGCAGCTACATATTGCCAGCGATCAAGAAAATAATTGCACCCTGGACAGTTGGTAATAATCAAATCGACATCGTAAGGTTGCATCGACTCAAATTTTTTTAGCGAATGTGAGTAGCTGTATCCTCTGTTAGCTTTTACCAAATATTGTCTAAATCCGAAACCGCAACAATGCCGACGTTCGGGATAGTCAATTAGGTTGCCTCCCCATGCATCTATTAAACCGGCTAATACATAAGGATATTCGGCACCACCTACACCTTTGTGTGGAAATATTTTAGCATAATGGCAACCAATATGTTCTACCACGTTTAAGGGTTTTCCGGTTTTTGCATGTACAAGTTTATATTTTAGTTGGGGCAAAAGTTCTATTCTTAGTTTGTAAATTACATCGCTGGCATGAACAAGATTTTTAGGGAGTTCAAACGTCCTGCCTGTTGCTTTGTAAAGATTTTCGCGTGTTTTTTCAAGAGTTTCGGGGAATTCATGCCAAGTTTCGAGCATCTCAGAATAAATTCCAAACGATGTTACGCATGAACATACAAAATTTTCGTAGCCTAGCTCATTCATGAGCGAAAACTGTCGTGCTACAACTGCCATGGTGGTTTCGAGTGGAACAATAGCTGAATGATAACCAATTCCAGTGCAAGTAGTTTGACGTGCATCGTCGTATATATCCTTTTGAAGATTATTTCTTAATATTTTTAAAAACATTTCTTCGGCTCCAGGAAAGAAATTTTGTCTTATACAACTGCGTGCGTAATAATATTTATCGTCAGCTATTTCTTTTTGATATTGTGCCCAAAGTTGTTTTTTTCCGTCTTGAATCATAGCTTATTAATTTGAAAATTTGGAAATGTGAGAATTTGGAAATTCAAAGTTACAGAAGCAAATAATATTATTTATCATATTTACGTTTTTTTGTTGAGATAATGATTTTTGAAAGAATCTGCATTATTTCTTGAATATCAATCAACAATTTTTCTTCAAAAGGATAAGTTGGACTTTCTTTGCAAATTAATAACCAATATTCAGTTTCGCCAGCTTCTTTGGCAGCAATTTTCAATTTATGTATGAAATCATCAACACTTTCTGCATTTTGAGCTTCTCTAATATTTGCTCCAATAGATGTTCCACTTTTTAATAATTGCCTTGAAACAATATTCTTTTTCCTTTCTTCAAGGAGTTCGCAAAAGTTAATAATCTTTAGTGCAAACTGAAAAGATTTATCTACAATTATATTTTTTTTAGCTTCAATCATTTCTAAATACTTAAAATAAATTTTCAAATTTCCACATTTTCAAATTTCCTCATTTTCAAATTTCCACATTTTCAAATTTCCACATTCACAATTTACTTTCATAAACATCATAAAAATACTCATCTTTTTCTCCTTTATGGAAAGTTAACCCGAGTTCTTTAGCTTTTTCTTCAGATTTGTTTTCAATCAGTTCAAAAAAGTCTGCACCGCCTGTTTGTTTAAAAATTGCCTTAAGCTCGTTTATTGATTCTTGGGGTATTTGACGGAGTGATCCACTTCCGCTTCCATGATAATTGGCTCCAACAGTTAATGATAAGGTTTTAATGTTTTCTTTGACCCATTCCCAGACAGGTCCTTGTTCGGGAAACATATCCATATCAATTTTATCAATATGAACGCAATATCCTTCTTCTAAAATATGTTTACCAATAGTTCTGACTAATGCTAATTGTTGGCGACCTTTTTCCGATTCGGTAAAATAGCCGGTTTTAATAGAAAGTGTTTTAAGCGATTGAATAATGTAAGCAGGTACATTTTCGCGTGGACAGCGAGTTTTGCACGATAAACACTCACCACACATCCAAATAGAATCGCTTTTTAGCAATTGCTCAAGTTCTGATTCTTGTTTGCGTTGAACAATGTTCACTACCATTCGTGGGTCGTATTCATAGTATTGAGCAGCAGGGCAAATAGCGGTGCAAACACCGCAATTGATACAGGCTTTCATACCTTCGATAAATCGAAAATCGGTTTTTAATTGCTCCAGTAGGTTCATATATTAGTCTATAAAATCTATATGTTAAATAGTAGTGATATTGGGCAAAGGTAAAAAAGTTTTATTAATTAATAAAGTCAAAAACTCAATATATTGCTATGTTTTTGAGTACTTGTTGGTAAAAACAGCAATAGGAACATTAAAATGATGTGTCGATGAATGGATGTGATGATTGTTTATCATTTTTATAGCCTTGTATGGAGTAATTGGGTTGTATAATTTTCGTTTTTAAGCCATTCGAAATATGGTTCTAAATATTTTTGTAGTGTAGGGAAGGCTTTATAAGAATCGTGGAAAACAATAATACGGTTAGGGTGGGTATGTTTTTGCAATCTGGTAAGAAAATGGCTTTGTTTATCGATGTTTAAATAGTCTTTCGAAAGGTAATCCCAAAAAACGATGTTATATTTTTTTCGCAGTGTTAGCCATTGTAGGGGTGATATTTTACCATAAGGAGGGCGAAAAAGCTTAGTTTTCAAAATAGCTGCACCTTTGTCGGCATTGGCAATATAAACCTTGTTTTTTGTTTTCCATCCGTTTAAATGTTCGTATCCGTGGTTGCCTAAGGTATGTCCACGTTTTTCAATTTGTTTAATAATGTCGCTATGTTGTTGAGCATTTATACCTAAGCAAAAAAATGTAGCTTTGAATTCGTATTTTTCTAATAAAGCCAACACCCAAGGAGTAACCTCGGGTGTTGGACCGTCATCGAATGTGAGGTATATAAGTTTTTCAGCGCTCATTATTCTTCCATACCGGAAGCGTTGGTAGCTTCTTGTGGGAATTGTGTAACAAACTTTTCGTAGAATATTTTCATTTGGTCGTCAAGTTCTTTAGCCAATTTATCCTGGGAGTATGTACGTGCTATTCTAGCCAGTTCGTTATAAACTGTCATTGAACGGCGAGCTTCGAACGAAAGTGTTTGAGCTTTTTTAGTGTCGAGCGATAAGAAATAATTTAGTTCTTGTTCGGTCATCTTACGCATACCTTGGAAAATATCGAGTGCTTTTTTGCTTTCGCCAGCTTTGAAGTATGCTTCAATAATGCCGAGTACGAAAACATTATAAGGAACTGTCTTTTCGGGCATTACCTGCATACAATGGTCTAAAACTTTTACGGCAGAATCCCGTTTACCTTCACGAAGCAACGCATTAGCTAATCGGGCAAATACATTGCGGAAGTTCATGGTCATGCGGAGGTTGTTTTCGTCTAAATAAACATTTTCTTTATCTATATTTCCCCACACAAATTTGTTCATCAGTCTATCGTAAAGGATGTCGGTATCAATCCAGCCTGTTTGACCATCGAAATTATCTGATTTTATTGGGGTAAGTCGGTAGGTAAGACCATCTAAGCGGAAATAATCTTCCATATTTAGATAAGCATCGCCAACGGTAATAGCAAAGTAAATAGGGCGTTTCCATTTGGTTTGATTCATTATATCGAGTATGGCCAATTCTGATTTAAATACATAATTCTTTTTCACCGTCCACACCATTTCTTTTTCCATTTTCGATGCTTGTTCGGGTTTTATTAATTTTGATTGAATAACAGCTGCTGAATCGACAGGGAATAAGAAATTGCGGGTTGGAATGTAGTTAATGCTTTCTGTATTTGATACAGGTACTTTAGCTTCGGGGGCATCGCTTTTAACAAATTCAATAATATCGGCAATGTTATAAGGTTTTTTAATTTGTTCTATGATAGGACAATAAACACGACGTTCGCCGGCTATTTGGTCGTATGTGAAAGAAATAGGAACAGGATCGGAGTCGTAGGCACGATATTTTATTTGTTCGATGTACCAATCGGTGTTGAGAAGTGATAAATTAACTACACGAATATCGGTTCTAATGCCTTCAACTTCTTGAGCGTACCAAAGAGGGAAGGTATCGTTATCGCCATTGGTAAACAATATCGCATTTTTTTCGCACGATTCTAAATAATTCTTAGCAAAATCGCGTGGTGTATAGCGGTTAGAACGATCATGGTCGTCCCAGTTTTCTTTAGCCATTACATATGGAACGGTCAATAATCCTATTAAGGTGAGTGCAGAGGCAGTTACAACATGGTTTATTTTTTTGCTTAAAATTTGCCATAATGCTGCAATGCCCAAGCCAATCCAAATAGCAAAAGCGTAGAATGAACCAGCGTAAGCATAATCACGTTCGCGAGGTTGATAAGGAGTTTGATTAAGATAAATAACAATGGCAATACCGGTAAAGAAAAATAACAATAATACTAAGACAAATCCTTTGCTTTCGCGGAGGTAATGGAAGTACATGCCGATCAATCCCAACAAAAGCGGTAACATAAAATATACATTGCGGGCTTTATTATTTTTTAAATAATCGGGCAATAAATTTTGGTCGCCAAGGCGAGTATTATCAATAAAAGGAATACCGCTTATCCAGTTACCGTACATTACATTTCCATGTCCTTGAATATCATTTTGGCGTCCGGCAAAGTTCCACATAAAATAGCGGAAATACATCCAACCAATTTGATAAGAGAAAAAGAATTTCATATTTTCGAAAAAGGTTGGTTTATAAATTTTTTCTACATTGCCATCGTATCCCACCCAATTAACAGGTGTCCCTTTAAAGTCTGTCCATGATTTATAGGCTCTTATATGGCTATCTTCCGAACTGTACATACGAGGGAAAAGCATATTAAATTCGGAGGCAAAATTTTGTTTTTGTTTTTTGCCAATTTCAACGTATTTCCCATCTTTTTGAATGTATATAGGACCTTCTTCTATGTATGGATTTGTTCTGTCGAGGGGTGAGGCAAACGAATGTCCATAAAATAAAGGTCTATCGCCATATTGTTCGCGGTTGAGGTACGAAATGAGGGCAAATACATTATCGGGTTTATTTTCGTTGAGGGGGGGATTTTGGTTTGAACGTATTAAAATAAGAGCAAACGAAGAGTAGCCTATTAAGATCATGGCAATACCCCAAACAATTGCATTAAGATATGGTTTAATAGCTTTAAAAATATTTAATAAAAACCATACTAATGGAATGTAAAGAACAATAAAAATTGGTGAAGATATCATTAATGGGATACCAGCAAAAAAGGATGTAAGTGTAACTGCTGATATTTGTAATTTATAGTTTCCATCTTTTTTGGTAACATGAAGTGAATAAGCAATAAGTGCTATAAGTAACAATATGTGGAAAATAAGTCCTGTATGAAATGGCATTCCGAAGGTGTTTACAAACATAAGTTCGAAGAATCCAGCTACTTTAAATAAACCTTGAATAATACCATACATGATAGCTGCGAGTAAAATAACAGAAACAATAGAAGCACTTAACACACCTTTTTTGGTTATTTTTTCGGCTTTTCTAAAGTATATAACGAATACAATAGCAGGAATTGCAAGTAAGTTTAATAAGTGAACCCCAATAGAAATGCCCATAAATAGTGCAATGAGTATGATATATTTTATAGAGTCGCTTTTATCGTGATTTTCGTCCCATTTGGTAATGAGCCAAAATACAAGAGCTGTAAACATAGACGATGAGGCATAAACTTCGCCTTCGACTGCTGAGAACCAAAATGTATCAGAAAAAGTATAGGCAAGCGAACCAACTAAACCACTTCCTAAAATGGCAATCATTTTACCGGTGGTCATTTCTTCACCTTCTTTCAATAACATGCGTTTAGCAAAATAGGTTATTGTCCAGAAAAGGAAGAGAATAGTGAGTGCAGACATGATAGCTGATAATGAGTTTACCATAACAGCAACTTTTGTAACATCGCTTGTAAACATAGAAGCAAAACGAGCCATAATCATAAAGAAAGGTGCTCCCGGAGGGTGCCCCACTTCGTATTTGTAAGAAGTAGCTATAAATTCACCACAATCCCAGAAACTCCCGGTGGGTTCGATGGTAGATAAATACGTAAATGCAGCTATGGCAAAAGCAAGCCACGCACCAATGTTGTTTAATCGTTTATAATTCATTGTGAAAAATTTTAAAGCACGAAAATACTATAAATTTTTCTAAACTTAATGAAGTTGTACTAATTTAACTAAATTTAAAAAATATAATAAACGCATAAAATGCTAAAAAAACTTTCGCAAATTCCTATAATAAAGCCCCATATAACATCGCGATAATCATGTGCTTTAAGAATGAGTCGGGCGGTCATGATAAGCCCAGAGACCATAAATAAAAATATAACTATCTCAAAATTAGAAATTAAAATATATTTATATCGATAAAATAAAAGTACACCTATAAGTGAACCAAGGCCAAAAGTATGCATACTAACTTTAGGGTATAAAAATATTGTTACAGAGAACAAAGTGCTTACTATGGGAACAGTCAGAAAAGCTAAATAAATGTTAGGATGAATATAGATATTGCGAATAGAATAAGTAGCGAAAACATAAAAAATATTCATGGTGAGCGAAACGAGTATTCTTTCTTCTTTGCTTTGTAGATAAAAACTTTGTATAAACTTAAAATAATAAAATAGAATTAACACAACTAATGGAATAATAACCGTTAATAAAAAAAATAGTGTTGTTAATGCTAAAACATAATTAGGATTAAAAATAAAATAACTAGAAAAAAGGCTAAAAGTAAGATAAATGAGTATAGTAGGAATAAAAATAGGGTGAAAAATGATTGAAACAAAGTTAAATATAGATTTTTCTAAAGAAGTTACCTTAAAGTCGCTCATTTCAATTCCTTTCTTAAGCGTGCAACCGGTATGTTCAGCTGCTCACGATATTTAGCAATGGTTCTTCGGGCAACATTCAGTCCTTCTTTTTTTAATAAATCGGCTAATTCTTCGTCAGTAAGCGGATTTGATTTATCTTCGTTAGAAATAAGTTGTTGAATGCGTTCTTTAATTTTGTAAGTAGATATTTCTTCGTCGCTATCGGTAGTCATCGATTCGCTGAAAAACGACTTGAGCGGAAAAACACCAAATGGAGTTGCAACATACTTGTTACTTGCTACTCTTGATATCGTACTGATATCAAATCCTGTTACATCGGCAACATCTTTCAGAATCATAGGTTTTAAAAGCGACTTATCGCCTTCGAGAAAGAAATCTTTTTGTAAATGTACAATAGCTTGCATAGTGGTTAAAAGCGTATCTTGACGCTGTTTGATGGCATCAATAAACCATCGGGCCGAATCTACTTTCTGACGTGCAAACTGTATAGCATCGCGATGTGATTCTTTTGCTTTTTTCTTTGCCTTTGCTTGAGCTTCTAAGGTATAGAGCATTTCTTGAAACGATTTGCTAATTCTTAATTCGGGTGAATATCGAGAGTTGATCGAAACTTTTATTTCGCCATCATCAATTTCAACAATAAAGTCGGGTATTACCTGATTGATAGCCGTATCGAACCTATCTGCATAAGTATTACCAGGGTTGATATTAAGATTTTGAATTTCAGCAATGGCTTCTTTTAGCTCGTCGGTACTCATATTGAGTTTGCGTTGTATCTTATCGTAATGCTTTTTTGTTAATTCTTCAAATGTTTTTTCAATAATTTTAATGGCATTTTTAACTGCATCGGTTTGTTTTTTCCGTTTTAATTGAATTAAAAAACATTCGGATATATTTCTAGCTCCAATTCCTGGCGGATCGAGTGTCTGTATTTGTTTGAGAACCTCTTCAATTTCGTGAGTACTTGCTTGAATGTTTAAATTAAAAGCTAAGTCGTCTGATAGTTGTTCGATATCTCGTTGTAAATATCCCTTTTCGTCAATGTTTCCAACAATGTATTCGGCAATGGCTCGTTGTTTAGGTGTGAGATTGAGATAACCTATTTGAATGTTTAGGTTTTCAATAAAAGATTCTTGACTTGAAAAAACAAACTCTCTCTCATCATTGTCTTTAGATTGATTATTAGCTTGTAATAAATAATAGGGTATTTCGTCTTGATCTTCTTCGCTTAAAAAATCTTCGTATGAAAAATCATCTTCTTGACTTTGTTGGGAGGTGTTATCATCTTCATTTATTTGATCGTCGGAGTTTTCGTTTTCTTCATTATCGTTGTTTTCGTCTATTTGGTTGTCGTCGTCTAACATTTGAATAGGCTCATCGGTTTCTTCTTGACCTTCTTCGAGTGCGGGGTTTTCTTCTAGTTCTTTTTTTATACGTTGCTCTAATTCCATCATTGGGATTTCGAGCATTTTGATGAGTTGGATTTGTTGAGGCGAAAGTCGTTGAAGTAATTTTTGCTGTAATTTTTGTTCTAACATATTCTAAATATTTTTCCTTAGAAACGTTTTTTTTTCATAAAAGTTTCAAAAGGATTAAAATTCAGCATTTTTGGGGGTTCTTGGGAATGGTATTACATCGCGAATATTAGCCATTCCTGTAATGAAGAGTATTAGACGTTCAAAACCTAATCCAAAGCCGCTGTGAGGTGCTGTTCCAAATTTGCGGGTTTCTAAATACCACCATACATCTTTTTCGGGTAGGTTGAGTTCTTTTACTCTATTTAAAAGCTTTTCGTAATTTTCTTCACGTTGTGAACCACCAATAATTTCGCCAATTTTAGGGAACAAAACATCCATTGCACGAACGGTTTTTCCGTCGTCGTTTTGCTTCATGTAAAATGCCTTGATCTCTTTTGGATAATTGGTGAGAATAACAGGGCGTTTAAAGTGTTTTTCAACTAAATATCGTTCGTGTTCGGATTGTAAGTCGCAACCCCAATAAACAGGGAATTCGAATTTTTCGCCAGAATTTTCGAGAATTTCAATAGCTTTTGTGTAGGTTAGACGTTCAAATGGGTTTTCTATAACAAATTCTAAGCGTTGCAATAGTTCTTTATCGTACATTTCGTTTAGGAATACGAGGTCGTCTTTACAATGTTCAAGTGCATATTTTACAAGATATTTAATAAAATCTTCGGCTAAATCCATGTTATCGTTGATGTCGTAAAATGCCATTTCTGGTTCAATCATCCAAAATTCTGCCAAATGTCGTGGAGTATTAGAATTTTCGGCTCTGAATGTAGGCCCAAATGTGTATATTTCTGATAATGCAAGTGCACCAAGTTCGCCCTCGAGTTGACCCGAAACGGTAAGGCTGGTTTCTTTACCGAAAAAATCTTGACTGAAATCAATTTTACCATCTTCGGTTTTTGGCAAATTATATAGGTCGAGTGTCGTTACTCGAAACATTTGTCCGGCTCCCTCGCAATCGCTGGCTGTAATAATAGGAGTATGTAAATATACAAAGCCTTTTGAGTTGAAGTAGTTATGAATAGCAAATGCCATATGGTGTCGTATACGAAGTATAGCACCAAAAGTATTGGTACGTGGGCGCAAATGTGCAATGGTTCTTAAAAATTCAAGACTATGTCCTTTTTTTTGTAATGGATATGTTTCTGGATCGCAAGTGCCATAGATTGTAATTTCTTTGGCTAATATCTCTACTTTTTGACCAGAGCCTTGCGAGGGGACTAAGGTACCAAGCACTCTAATACACGAGCCAGTTGTTATGGGTTTTAAAAAATCTTCACTAAAAAGTTTAGTATCAACAACAATTTGAATGTTATGTATAATAGAACCATCGTTAAGTGCAATAAAGTGAACGTTTTTATTTCCGCGATGGGTACGTACCCAACCTTCTAAAACATAATCGGTATTTATATCTTTTTGATTTAGTAGGTCAATAATTTTAGTTCTTTTTATCATAAGTTCTTTTTTTATTTATAATTCTATTTCAAATCCCTGACGGTTAAATATATGATATTCCAAAAAAGATAATTGGTTTTCGGCAGTAATTTTAATATAACGTTTATATTTAAGCATCCATTTTAATCGAAGCGATAGCCATCCTGATTTTAGGTAAGCAGCAACATAGGGGTTAGCTTTGATGTGAAAATAGCGATATGGAGTTTTTTCAAATAGATATTCAAGATAACTTTCAATTTGATTGCTGATAAGTATAGAGCTTCCCATTTGACCAGTTCCAGAGCAAGTTGGACAGGTTTCAACAGTTATAATATTAAGTTCGGGGCGTACACGTTGACGTGTTATTTGCATTAAGCCGAATTTGCTCAGGGGTAATATGTTATGTTTTGCTCTGTCTTTTTCCATAAGTTTTTTCATGCGTTCATAGAGCATTTTTTTGTTTTCGGCTTTGTACATGTCAATAAAATCAATGACAATAATGCCTCCCATATCGCGTAAACGCAATTGTCGTGCAATTTCTTCGGCTGCAATCAGGTTTACTTCTAATGCATTTTGTTCTTGATTATTATCGTTTATTTGTCGGTGTCCGCTATTAACATCGATAACATGGAGTGCTTCGGTATGTTCTATAATAAGGTAAATGCCCGATTTTAGGGTTACTGTTTTTCCAAATAAGGATTTAATTTGTTTGTTTATGCCAAATTGCTCAAATAATGAAGTATTGCTTTGATGATATTTAATAATTTTTTCTTTTTCGGGTTCTATTGTTTGAATAAATGAGCGCATGGTGTTGGCAATCTGTTTGTCGTTTACATAAATATTGGCAAACGATTCGTTGAGTAAATCGCGAAGAATGGCGTTTGTTCGTTCGAGCTCACCAAGTATGAGCATGGGAGGCTTTAGTTGATATATCTTTTTAAAGGCGTTTTCCCATTTATCGATAAGTTCCCTCAGTTCTAGGTTCAGTTCTTGAGCGTGTTTACCTTCTGATACAGTACGAATAATAACTCCATAATTGGAAGGTAGAATGCTTTCTACGATATGTTTGAGTCGCTGGCGTTCTTCCGATGATTTTATTTTTTGAGAAACAGAAACCTTATTAGAAAAGGGTACTAATACTAGATTTCTACCTGCAATAGAAATTTCAGAAGTTAAGCGAGGACCTTTTGTTGATATAGGCTCTTTTGCAATTTGAACTACAATAACTTGTCCTGATTTTAATATTTGGTTTATTTTTCCATTCTTACTTATTTCAGGACTAGGGTCAAAGACATTTAATGAGGTGTTAGGATTAGGGTTTTGAATACATTGTAACATGTATTTTTGAAGCGAAAGAAAATTGGGACCTAAATCGAGGTAATGTAAAAATGCATCTTTTGAGTAGCCAACATCGACAAAAGCTGCGTTTAATCCGGGCATTATTTTTTTTACTCTTCCTAAATAAATATCGCCTACGCTGAATTGAAGATTGTTTTTCTCTTTGTTTAATTCAACTAAGGTTTTATCTTCAAGAAGAGCAATTTTTATTTCATTCGAATCTACTTCTACAAATAACTCTCTTGTCACAATATCTGTGTATTAATAAACAGAAAAAAACCTATAGCAAGCTATAGGTTTTACTGATAAATAAAAAACCTAACGGATTTTCTTTTTATGACGATTTTTTCTTAAACGTTTTTTGCGTTTATGAACCGCCATTTTGTGTCTTTTTCTTTTTTTACCACAAGGCATAATTCAAATTTTTTAAGGTTATTTTTTTACTTTTTCTTTAACTTCAGCTACAAAAGTTTTTGCAGGTTTAAAAGCTGGGATAAAATGTTCGGGGATAATTAAGGTTGTGTTTTTGGAAATATTACGTGCAGTTTTTTTAGCGCGTTTCTTTAAAATAAAACTTCCAAAACCACGAAGGTAAATGTTATTTCCTTTTACCATCGATTCTTTCATGATTTCCATGAATGATTCCACAGATTTTTGTACTAAAACCTTCTCAATTCCGGTTTTTTTTGAAATTTCGTTTACAATGTCTGCCTTTGTCATATCTTAAAAATTTAATATAATGATTGTCTTATTTTTGAGCTTGCAAATATAGCTTATTTTTATTTACCAAAAAATAAGTTCATGAAATTTATTGAAAAAAAAAATGCAACTTTGTTCCATGATTGAAATAGCAACTATTTTAAACGATTGGTATCATAAAAATAAAAGAATATTGCCTTGGCGTAATACAAAAAATCCCTATTATATTTGGGTATCTGAAATCATTTTGCAACAAACAAGAGTGGAACAAGGATTACCTTATTATAAAAAGTTTATTGAAAATTTCCCTAACATCAGAAGTTTAGCAGAAGCAGATGAAAAAGATGTTTTAAATGTTTGGAAAGGATTGGGTTATTATCGAAGAGCACTAAATATGCACCAAGCTGCAAAATATATTATTAGTGAGTGTGATAGTGTATTTCCAAGCACTTTTAATGATTTATTAAAGTTAAAAGGTGTGGGCGAATATACTGCTGCTGCTATTGCATCTATTGCATTTGGCGAAAAAACACCTGTTGTTGATGGTAATGTAGTGCGGGTTTTATGTAGATTGTACGAATTAAAAGGAAATAAAAATAATATTAGCTTCAGGCATCAATTAGTAGATATTGTAAAACCAGCAATGGATTATGTAAAACCAGATATTTTAAATCAAGCGATTATGGAGTTAGGAGCCTTGATTTGTTTACCTCAAAACCCTAAATGTTTCGATTGCCCTATTGCTCAATATTGTAAAGCTTTTGTAAATCGTACCATCGATCAATATCCTATTGTTAAACAAAAATCTAAACAACAAATTCTTTATTTTAACTACATTATTGTTATTGAAAAACAGGCTCTTTACATGAATTTTCGCAATAAAGATGCTATTTGGAAAAATATGTATGAGTTTCCCGGTATCGTTTCTAATAGATTGTTTAGTCTTGAAGAATTGAAGCAACATAGTGATTATAAACTTTGGTTTGAAAATACTTTAGAATTTTTGAAAGAAACTAATAACTATAAACATGTTTTAAGTCACCGTATTATTTATGCAAAAGCATTTATTTTTAGAAAAGTAAATCCAAACTATAAAATAAATTTTAAAAGAATAAGTATAAAAGAACTAAAAAAAATACCAATGCCTCGTTTAATAGAAAAAATATTAAATGATTATCAAGAATTATTTACAGAAAGTGATTAAAAAATTTTGAAAGTTCAAAAAATGTTTATACATTTGCTTATATTTTTAATACTTTGGGAAAATGATGGAAGATAACGAAAACTATCAGGAAAACAATCAGAGGAGTAGAGACGAAGTCTATTCTAAATCTGTAAGAGCTGGCAAGAGGACGTATTTCTTCGATGTTAAGTCTACAAAAAGTGAAGATTATTATTTAACTATTACCGAAAGCAAAAAAAGATATAGACCCGATGGCTCTATTTACTATGAAAAACACAAATTGTTTCTCTACAAAGAAGATTTTGAAAAATTTGCTGAAGGTTTAAATGATGTGGTTCAGTTTATCCGTAACAACAACATAAAGTTATCGAGCGGTTCTGAAACACACCAAGACGAAAATCAGCAAGAAATTTAGATTATTGATAAATATTACAATCGAGAATATACTGAAAAACTTTTTCCGGTAGGAAAAAAGGTATATTTTTTTTATCTTTTATTGCATTACGAATAAATGTTGAAGAAATCTCTATAAGAGGAGCATCTATGAATTTAATGTGAGCATGTTGAATCATATTTTGTTCAATAAAATCTTTTCGAGGATATACATATATATTATAGTCTCGCAAAATGATTTCATAGTTTTTCCATTTATGGAACGTAAGCAAGTTATCACTACCCATAATGAGCGAAAACTGATAATGGGGATATTTATCGCATAAGTGTATAAGTGTATCGATGGTGTACGACGGTTTGGGCATATTAAATTCTATATTACTTGCTTTAAATTTATCAAAATCGCCAATAGCAAGATTTACCATTTCGAGGCGATGGTATTCGTCGGCTAAAATCTTTTTATTTTTAAGTGGATTTTGTGGCGAAACTACAAACCATACTTCATCAAATGGAGCAAAACATAAAAAGTAATTGGCAATCATTAAATGACCATGATGAATAGGATTGAATGAACCAAAAAATAAACCGATTTCTTTTTTAGAGGGCATAGTATGTTTTTATTGCGGTTCAAATTTAATGAAAATAATCTAGCTAATAATTTTTACGAATAAATATATAAGTTAGGCCTTTGCAAAACTCTTTTTTGTAATGGCGATTATTCTCATGTAATTGAGAAGAAAACATAAATAAGATTGATTTTTTAATTGCAATAACGAATAATGTAGTTTTATCTTAGTTTTGCAAAGGTTTTAATTCTTTTAATTTATCCAAATTTTAATGAATAAAAGATTTTTTTTATCGAGTTCAATCTTTTGTTCTCATTCTAAGCTTATCGAATTCCTCGTCATTCTGAGCTTGTCGAAGAAGGACCCCAATGCTCATTTCAATTTGTGATTAGTTATACCTCGACAGGCTCGGTATGACGGTGGGTGTAGGGTTGACTCCTTTAAAATTTTAATTAGCCTGGTTGTATTTCTTTATTCATGTTACTAGGTTTGAAATAAGATTGAAATTTTTATCGCAATAAACGAGTAAGTTTTTAAACGGTCTTAAAAAATGATAGATTTAAGTAAAAATGTATTTTTAATTTTCTACTTTTGTGGCAAAATTTTTAAAAAACGTGTTTATGAAGATTAACATTTTTGTAGCTTGTTTGTTTATCGTTTTACAAGTTTATTCTCAAAACGATACCATTAAACTTAAAGAAATTGAAGTCAATGCCAATAGAGTTAGTACAACTTATAAAAATAACTTACGTTTAATTCAAATTATTTCTAAACAAGAATTGCAACAAATGCCTATTCAATCGCTTACGGATGTACTCGATTATGTTGGGGCTGTTGATGTTCGTCAGCGTGGGGTACATAGTGTACAAGCCGATGTTAGCATTCGTGGCGGCAATTATGAGCAAACATTGGTAATGATTAACAGCGTTCCGGTTAACGATCCGCAAACAGGACATCATAGTATGAACATACCTATCGATATGACTATGATAGAGCGTATAGAGGTTTTGTCGGGTGGCGATGCGCGTCGCTATGGTGCCAATGCTTTTTCGGGAGTGATAAATATTGTAACCAAAGAAGTTACCAAAAATAACTTAACGGTTGCTTTGGCTGGTGGCGATTTTAAATATTTTGAAGGACAAGTAAACGGTATGTTCAAATTAGGTAATACGGAGCATATTGTTGCTTTAAGTCGTTATCAAAGCGAGGGCTATCGAAATAATACCGATTTTAATCATAGTCAGTTTAGCTGGCAAGGTTCGCAACATCGCAATCAACATCATTTGCAAGCATTATTTTCTATTGAAGATAAGGCTTTTGGGGCCAATAGCTTTTATACCCCCAAATATCCTCATCAATATGAGCAAACACACACTCTTTTTTCGTCTTTAACACATCGCTATTCATGGGATAAGGCTTTTTTAACGACACAAGTTTACTATCGTCAGCATCACGATCGGTTTGAATTGTTCCGCCACGATTTGCCTACATTGCAAGTTCCAACATGGTATAAGAATCACAATTATCACTTAACACAAGTATTAGGAGGTCAATCGAATGTTGCTATTCATTCTTCGCTTGGCAAAACCACATTGGGTGTCGATTATCGTTACGAACACATATATAGTAATGTTTTAGGCGAACCTATGAACGATACCATAGATGCTCCTTTCGAAACCAATGGCTTTTTTACTCGAAAAGCTCAAAAAAGTTATACCTCTGTATTTGTAGATCATTCCATTGAATGGCATCGCTTCCATTTTTCAGCCGGTTTAATGGCTACTTATTTGTCCACAGAACATTTTTATTTTTATCCCGGTGCTGATTTGGGTTATAAGTTAGATTCGTTGTGGACCATTGTTGGTTCGGTTAGTCGTTCGCTCCGCTTGCCAACTTATACTGAGCTTTACTACAAAGACGCAGCCAATGAAGGCAATATCAACTTAAAGCCCGAGCAAGCAACTAATTACGAGATTGGATTGAAATTTAATCAAGATGCCTTACAAGTTCAGCTTTCTGGCTTTTATCGTCAGGGCGAAAATATTATTGACTGGGTACGTTTAAATGTTACAGATAAATGGCATACCGAAAATATAAGTACAGTGAATACGATGGGTGTAGAATTTACTTCTTGTTATAATTTTACTTACCGCTTTCCGAATTTCTTGATAAAAAATATTCGTTTTAATTACGCTTACATTGATATCACTAAACAAAGTGGCGACTATTACTCAAAATATGCATTAGATGTATTAAGGCATAAAGTAAGTTTATTGCTCGAACATAAAATAACAAAACAATGGAGTGCTTCATGGTCGGTACTATATCATGAGCGTATGGGAACGTATTCGGAGTATCCAAGTGGACTTGAAAAAAGTTACACTCCCTATTTGACTGTTGACGGTAGGATAAGTTACCAATTCAGGCAATTTACTTTTTACATGAGTGGCAGCAATTTGTTCGATACTTATTATTATGACATTGCTAATATACCGATGCCGGGTCGTTGGGTTAAAGGTGGTTTTATTTGGTCGTTAAGGTCGAACTAAAACTTCAATGAGGGCTATTTTTTCTTTAATACTTTAATCACAGCTTCTACAATGGCTTCGGCATTCATTTTATATTTCGACATTAATTCTTGTGGTTTACCCGATTCACCAAAGCTATTGTTCATACCAACGGGCTCAATAGGTATTGGGTAATGAGTAGCAAGTGTTTCGCTTATAGCACTAAAGAGTCCTCCAGTGATTTGATGCTCTTCTGCAGTAACAGCACATTTACATAAGCGGGCTGTAGATTCGATTGTTTCTATATCTATAGGTTTTAATGAATAAACATTTACAACCGTACAATGAATGCCGTTATTTTTTAAGTGTTCGTTTGCTAATAATGCTTCCCAAACCAGATGACCGGTAGCAAATATGACACAATCTTTTCCTTCTGAATAAATATGCGATTTACCAATGTTGAAATTTTCGTCGGAATAAGTAAAATCGGGCATAGGTTCACGACCATATCTTATATAAACGGGTCCGTTATGTTCGACAGCAGCTTTTACAGCTTTTTCTGTTTGAGTGGCATCAGCAGGCGATAAAATGGTCATATTGGGTAAAGCTCTAAGTGCCGCAATGTCTTCTAATGCTTGATGTGTAGCACCATCGGGTCCTACCGAAATACCAGCGTGAGCACCGCCAATCTTTACATTTAAGTTGTTATAACAAACAGATACTCTTATTTGATCTAAGGTACGCATAGCAATGAAAGTAGCATACGATGCTACAAAAGGAATTTTATTGCAAAGAGCCATACCTGCTGCTACTGTAATGGCATTTTGTTCGGCAATGCCTAAACTATAAAAACGTTCAGGAAAGGCTTTGGCAAATTTATCCATACCCACAGAAGTAGTAATATCGCTTCCGATACCAATGAGATTGGGGTGATTGTGAGCCATTTGTAAAATGCCCTTGCTAAAACCTTCGCGAGTAGAAATAAAACCTCTATGTTTGAGTTTCATAGTTTATTTTTTGCTCAAGTTCGTTTAGAAATTGTATTGCTTCTTCTTTATTGGGAGCTTTGCCATGCCAATGGTAGTCGCCTTCTATAGAAGCGATACCTTTACCCATGATGGTTTGTGCTAGTATTACTTTAGGTGTTTCTAAAATTTGTTTGGTTTCGTTAAATGCTTTTAATATATCGGGGATATAGTTACCGTTGCAAGTAATGGTATGCCAACCAAAAGCTGCCCATTTAAGCGCTAGTGGTTCTAGAGCCATAACCTGATGAGTAGGACCATCAATTTGAACTCCGTTACGGTCAACTATACATATTAAATTATCGAGCTTATAATGTGAGGCGGCCATTGCAGCTTCCCAGATAGAACCTTCTTGCAACTCACCGTCGCCGCAAATGCAAAAAACACGGGCTTTGTTTTGGTCGTTTTTTAATGCTAAGGCTATTCCTACTGCTACTGATAAACCTTGTCCTAAACTACCTGAAGATATTTCTATCCCTGGCAATCCTTTATCTTTTCCAGGATGTCCTTGTAAACGAGAGCCTAATTTGCGTAAAGTATATAATTCTTCGATAGGGAAATAACCAGCATGAGCAAGAGTTGCATATAAGACCGGTGCTACGTGTCCTATTGACAGAATTAATCGATCGCGTTCTTTCCATTGAGGATTTTGCGGTTGATGCTTGAGTTCATGAAAATATAACGTTGCAAAAATATCGGCAAGCCCCATTGACCCACCTAAATGACCCGAGCCCGCCTCTGCTAACATTTTTATTATATCTTTTCGAATAGCTAGGCTCTTGAGTTTTAATTTATTTATTTGCTCGAAATCAAACATTTTTATAAACTTGGAAATGCAATTAAGTCTTCAACAATAAAAGCAGATGGATAAACATCTTTAATTTTACAAAATAATTTATAAGCTTCAATTTTTGTTCTAAAATCGCCCATTCGTAATTTAAAAAAAGGTTCTTCGTAAATGATATAGCAATCGTATTCTGGAAAAGAGTTGCGCAATTCGGTTTTCATTTTGTTTATTTGATTTTTGGCATCGGTTCCAGAAGTAAAATATACCTGAACACGATACCCTGGAATGCCTTTAGCTTTTTGGTTAATGCTTATATGCTTTGAAATAATATTTTCAGCATTTACTGAAGAAATGAAAGTGAATTTACCCCAACCTAATTGGTTTGTTTTTAATGAAACAAATATAGGAGCTTGTGAATATCCACTGTTTAATAAGAATAGAATTATACTTGATAATATTAAAAAGTGTCTTAACATAAAATTAAAAAATTAACGACGAAAAACTCATAACGGGGATAGGTGAATTATTTACAATTTCTTGAGCAGTAGGTCCTAGCCAAAATGCTAATCGATTAAGCTGTTCGGTCATTATTGTTATTAATTGTGCATCGTTTTTAAGAGCATATTGAATGATGGAATTAGTAATATCGTTGTTCATAATAATTTCTTTATGAACATTTAATTTTTTTTCGGAAAGGTAATCTTCAACCTGATTGCAATAAAGTGTAAGTTTTTTCTTTATGTCAACAGAATTGGTATCTGAAACTCCAAGTACATGAATTTCCGAATTAAAGTTAAGGGCATATTCAGTTACAAAAGGAATTTTTTTGCGGGTTTCTTTCGACATATCGATAGGTAGTATTATTTTTTTAGGTTCTACAGGATTGAATTTTTGACGTATAGTAATAATGGGACAAGGTGAGTTAACCACAACCCTATAAGCATTAGAACCAATGACTTTTTCTTCAAATCCACTTACACCATGAGTTCCCATAATAATTAAATATGCATCGTCGTATTTAGCTTGGTTGCATATTTCACGGTAAATTTTTCCTTCTCTAATTTTAAAATCCATGCCCGCTTTCACTTTATTTGCATATTTATCAATAATTCGCTTCATAAAATCGTCGATACTGTTACTCATTGTAGAAGTGAATTCATTGATTACAAATGGAGGTTCAAAATTTTTTGATTTTACTACATGAATAAGACGAACTGATGCATCTATTTTGTTGGCTATTAAAATGGCATGTTCTAGTGCATTGATAGAATCTGCCGAGAAATCGATAGGCACAAGTATTGTTTTCATAAAATACAACCGTTTTTAATTTTCAAAATTAATATTTTTTTACTTAAAATAAAAGTGTTATTTGTAAGGTTTTCTATTAATAGAACTTAATAATGTTTAGTATTTCCAATAAAAAGTTATTCTAGGGGTAATACTGGGCTTAATTTTTGTTCCATTTGACTGTTTTTCGTAGAATTCAGCTATAATATTGGGCGAAATAATAATGGATTTATATACTTGCACATTCGTAGCTAGTAATGAAAATATTCGATAGTCGTGAGTAGCTAAAATATGATGATTGGGCTCATAGTAATCTATACGACCAGTAAATGAAAAAGTATTATTAAGTTTGTAATTAACAAAAAAACATGTTCCATAACTATCATAGTTGTCTAAAGAACTTCCTGAATTAAAAGCATGATTAAATCTTTCATAAAAAGCTTCTAAACCAAAATATAATTTATCTTTTATTTGATAACCAACAAAAAAATTCAACAACGAAATATCCTTATTTAATAGTTGTATAGTTGAGCTAGTATCGTAAAAATCTAAAGTTCGAATTTGAAAATGATGCGAATAGCTTAAAGTAAATAAAAAGTGATTATTGGGTTTATATCCAATTAACGAATAAATCGATTTAAAGCGATCTATTTCGGTTTTATTTCCGCTATTGTTGCCTACCATAACATGATAAAACCATCGGTTAGTGAAAATATTACCATTTAATGATAATCCAAAATCCTTGCTCTCTTCAGTTTTTCGTAAATTATTAATAGTTTTTTCTAAAAAACGATGTGCCCACCATTTTTCAGAATATAAATAAGTCGGAGGCGATTGGATTCCGACAATAAGCGAGGATTTAAAAAATGAACTATCCCATTTTATATAAGCATCTTTTACAAAAAATCCAAACTTGCCATTTGATGTATTGGCTTCTTGATCCGACTCTAAAGTAATTTTAGTAGATATTCGTTGATCGAATGGGTAATCGTAAGTTAAATATATTCGTCGATATCTAAAGCCATTAATATTCTTAGCATCATTAAGGGATGCAAAATTTAATGATGTGGCTAATGAGTCTCTTTGAACATTGTAAAAATAATCTCCAAACATTAAAGCTGAGAATGAAGTTTTTTGATTTGCTTGTTGAGAATAACTGAAATAAAAAACTAAGCAAAAAACAAAAATTAAAGATATACTTTTCATAAAAAGAGCTCAAATTTGTTGAGCAAAAATAGTTATTTAAATGGAGATACTAAATCCATAAGAAAAGGTTATTAAATTTGGACCTTTATTTTCTTTAAATAAGGAAGATAAGCAATAGTTACCAATAATTCCAAATCGTCCATAGTTTAAACGAAAATAAATACCGTAATGATAAGGGTTGATATTATTTATTCTGTATTCTTTAAATTTAACTATTTGATTAGAATGATTTCTGAAGTCTTCGCCTACATATTTGATATAATTAGTTAGCATAATACCTACAAGTCCACCGACTGCTATTTTTAAATTTCTATTACGCTTATCTGAATTAGTTACGAAATCTATTTCTAATGGTGCATCTAGGTAGGTTACGTTTAGTTTGTTTTTGGTGTATTCGTATCCACCAGGAATGAGTTTAAAGTATGTAATATCGAGGCTATCATAAGGTAATGAATTATTATGAAAGTTTTTACTACTTATACCAAGACCAAGTGAAATGTTGAATGTTCTATTTTTTTTTAATAATTGTTCAAAGGTATAGATATCAATGCCAAGCGAAACTGGCATTTGTTGCATTGGGTTGCTAATGTTTTGCCATTGGTTGTTTAACAAATTAATAGTAATTCGATCGTTTTTTTTGTTAAGTGAACGAACATCGGTGGTATCATCTTGTGCAAATACTTGTGCCATTAATGATACTAAAAATAAATAAGAAACAATAGTTTTCATAGTTAATTTTTTGTCGCTAAAAATAAGCTATTTATATATTTAATGCAACTTTTTATCAAAAAAAATGGTCTAATGTAGTACATTAAATCGTTTTAGTTGTTAATTTTGAAAAAAAATAACATGAAAAGTTTTATCATTGGTTTATTTTTAGTTGCCTCATTTAGTTTTATTTATGGGCAAAAAAACAACATCGAGAAGCAAAAAGCTTATGAGCAAATAAACACTTATAATGATGTTTATTTTAAGTTTAAAGTTTCGTCAAGGGAAGAATTAAATGTACTGCCACTTTTTATCTCAGTGGATAATGTAATAGGAAATACGGTTTATGCTTATGTGCACAAAAAACATTTTGATAAGCTTTTAGCCTTGAACCTTCCTTTCGAAGTAGTATCGAAAACTTCTGAAAGCAAGGCACTTACTATGGCTACTACCGTTGCTCAAATGGCAAATTGGGATAGATATCCTACTTATTCGGTATATGTTCAAATGATGCAGAATTATGCAGCAAATTATTCTAATTTATGCAAGCTCGATACGATTGGAACGAGTCAAAATGGTCGTTTACTTTTAGTTTTAAAAATTACAGATAACCCTAGTTTGGCCGAAGGTGAGCCTCGCGTGTTTTTTAGTGGTACTATGCATGGCGATGAAATAACTGGAGGAGTGCTTTTGTTAAGACTAGCCGATTATTTATTAACAAACTATAATACGAGTCCTCGAGTAAGAGAAATCGTTGACAACGAAGAGATATGGATAAATCCTTTTGCCAATCCTGATGGAACTTATGCTGGAGGTGATAATACAGTCGCTAATGCAACACGTGAATTAGCTAATGGTGTTGATCCTAATAGAAATTTCCCTAATCCTGTTCAAGGACAGCATCCCGATGGAGAATCTTGGGCACCCGAAACTGTTGCTATGATGAATTTTGGAGCTGCTCATAATTTTACTATGTCGATGAATACGCACGGAGGTGCCGAAGTTTTTAATTACCCATGGGATTCGTGGACCTCGGCCGAAAAAACACATGCAGACGATAATTGGTGGCAATATATTGGACATGAATATGCGGATACAGTTTTTGTTTATAGTCCGAGCTCATATATGAGGGGAGTGTCAAGTAATGGTATAACCGAAGGTGCCGACTGGTATTATGCATTTGGTAGTCGTCAGGATTATTTTACTTATTATTTGTTAGGAAGAGAAGTAACTTTAGAAATTTCTAATACAAAATTGCTTGATGCAGCTCAGCTTCCAAATCATTGGAATTATAATTATCGTTCATTTTTGAATTATGCTCGTCAGGCTAAATACGGTATTCATGGTGTAGTTACCGATGCATGTTCAGGACAACCAGTAAAAGCCAAAATTTTTATTGTATCGCACGATCGTGATAGTTCGCATGTTTATAGTTCATTACCTGTTGGTGATTACCATCGCCCCATCTATGCCGGAACTTATTCTATGACGGTCTCGGCACCTGGATATCAATCGCAAACTATTAATAACATTTCAGTTACCAATAAAACCACTGTGGTTCGCGATATTCTTTTAACTCCGTTGCCACCGGTAGCTGATTTTGTCGCCGATGTTACTAGTGGTTGTAATGCAACTATTCATTTTACAAATCAATCACAAGCACCCGTTGGGTCATCTTTTTTATGGGATTTTGGCGACGGGCAAACCTCAACAGATGAAAATCCAGTACACACCTATACCAATAGTGGTACTTATACTGTAACCTTAACCGTGCAAAATTCTTGTACCGGTAATGCAACTAAAACACGAACCAATTATATTACTATTACTTTGCCATCGAGCCCAGTTGTAAATAATATAAACTTATGTGGTTCTGGAATAGCCAACTATTCTGCAACAGCAAGTGGAACTGTTTATTGGTATGACGCACCTCAAGGAGGAAATCAATTAGCTACGGGTAATACTTACTCTACAAATATTAGTCAAACTACAACGGTTTATGCCGAGAATCATACACCTGCACCAAGTGTTTATGGAGGAGATAATCGATATAACTCTTCGGGTGGTTTTTTAAGTTCATCAACGGCACATTACTTAATATTTGATTGTTATGAACCAGCTACTTTAGTTTCTGTTCAGGTAAATGCTCAGTCGCAAGGAAGTAGAACCATACAATTGCAAAATGCAAGTGGAAGTGTTTTACAATCGGTTACTGTTTCATTGCCTGCTGGTTTAAGTACCGTTACATTAAATTTTAATTTACCAGTTGCCAATGGATTACGTTTAGTCGGACCTACTAATGCCGCTTTATACCGGAATAATTCTGGTTCCTCATATCCGTATCATATTGGTAACATAATTTCTATAACAGGCAATTCTGCAAACGACTTAGGTTATTACTATTATTTCTATAATTGGGAAGTTAAAGGTTCCGATTGCATAAGTCCACGAGTACCGGTTACAGCTAATGTATTTAATCTACCTATAGCTAATGCAGGACAAGATATTCAAATAGCTTCGGGCACTTCGGCTCAATTAAATGCTACCGCTACAAATGGTTCGGGTAATTATTCTTACCATTGGGAACCTGCCAATTTAGTTAATAATGCTAATATCGCCAATCCTACTACTGTTAATCTAACTCAAAATCAAACTTTTGTTTTAACAGTTACCGACTTGGTTTCAGGGTGTGTAAGCCACGATACTATTTTAATTACTGTGAGCAGCAATATTTTAACAGTTAATATTATTCCTTCGTCTACTTCTGTTTGTCAAGGAGAGAATGTAATTTTAAATACACAAGTAACAGGAGGAAATGGAAACTATACTTATACATGGGAGTCTAATCCTACCGGTTTTAGTAGTTCTTTATCCAATCCTGTTGTAAGCCCTTTGACTTCTACTACTTATGTGGTAACGGTAAGCGATGGTTTTATTCAAGGAACTGCTTCGGTCAATATTAACGTATTACCCTTGCCTCAAGCATCATTTAGTTATGCTGTTAATCAACTAGATGTAAATTTTACCAATAGCTCACTAAATGCAAATTCATATAATTGGGCGTATGGCGACGGAATGTTTTCTAATGCCGTTAATCCTATTCATACTTATGCTTCCAATGGTGATTATATAGTAACGCTTATCGCAACCAATGACTGTGGCAGCGATACTATATCGCAAACCATACACGTTGAGGCATCCGGAATTGAAAATAATGATTTTGCAAGGACAAACATATACCCAAATCCTGTTCACAATATTCTTACAATTGACTTAGTACACCCTATGCAGACTAAAATGACTATTTATACAATAGATGGACGTTTTGTAATGCAAGATACTTTTAATAGCGAAAAGTGTTATATGAATGTTGAAAAACTTGAACAAGGTGCTTATATAATCGAAATACAAACGCTTAACGGTACTTATAAAAAGATTTTTGTAAAAGAATAATGAAATTATTAAAAAAAATAGCTCGCTAAATTTGTGGGTTATTTTTTTTCTTTATCAAAAATTAGCATATTTTTAGAAAAACAACATCTTATTGTTCTGATGTTTTTAATACCTTTGCGGAAATAAATAAATTGAGATGAAAATAAAACAAGTATTTATTGCATTAAGTATTTTCTTTTGTTTTACTACTTATGCACAAGTTGGAGCTCAACAAGCAGCATTAAAAATTCAGCGAACTTTCGATATTATTAATTTGTTTTATGTGGATACCGTAAATAATGACAAATTAGCTGAAGCTGCTATTATAGAAATGTTAAAAACTTTAGACCCACATTCAACTTACATTAGTAAAGATGAAGTTCGCGAAATGAACGAACCACTCGAAGGTAATTTCGAAGGCGTGGGAATTCAATTTAATATTTTTGAAGACACCATATTAGTAGTGAATCCCATACCTGGTGGACCAAGCGAGAAACTTGGAATACGCGCAGGCGATAGAATTATTAAAATTGATGGAGTAAATGTAGCCGGTGTAAAAATTAAAAATAATGAAGTATTTAAAAAACTGAGAGGTAAAAAAGGTACTCAAGTAACCGTATCTATTTTGCGAAGAGGAGAAAAAGAATTATTAGATTTTACCATAACTCGAGATAAAATTCCAATTTATAGCCTCGATGCTGCTTATATGATTGACAAAGAAATTGGTTACATAAAACTTAATCGCTTTGCTGCTACAACCATAGAAGAATTTCAAAAGGCTATTAAAGATTTAAAAGCAAAAGGAATGAAAGATTTGATACTCGATTTGGCTGGTAATGGCGGTGGTTATTTAAATGCAGCAGTTGATTTAGCAGATGAGTTTCTCGATGACAAAAAAATGATTGTTTATACACAAGGTTTAACAAGTCCACGAACCGATTATAAAGCAACCGAAAAGGGTGAATGGCAAACTGGACGTTTAGTAGTGATTGTAGACGAAGGTTCTGCATCGGCTAGCGAGATTGTATCAGGTGCTATTCAAGATTGGGATAGAGGATTGATAGTGGGAAGACGTACATTTGGAAAAGGTCTGGTTCAACGCCCATTTAATCTTAATGATGGTTCTATGATTCGGCTTACAGTAGCTCGATATTATACTCCTTCGGGTAGATTAATTCAAAAACCATACGAAAAAGGATTCGACGACTATTCTAAGGAAATTATTAAACGCTATAACAATGGCGAACTTACCAATGCCGATAGTATTCATTTTCCCGATAGTCTAAAATATCAAACCATTCTTTCTAAACGTACAGTTTATGGAGGTGGTGGTATTATGCCCGATTTATTTGTACCTCTCGATACCAATGCTTATACAAAATATTATAAACAATTAATGCAGAAAGGAGTTATATATCGTTTTAATTTGCAATATCTTGATAAAGAACGTGAAAAATTAAAAGAAAAATATAAAACTTTTGAAGACTTTAAAAATAATTTTCAAGTTGATGCTGCGATGATTGATAGTTTAGCTTCGTTAGCCAAAAAAGAAAAAATTGATTTTACAGACGATGAAAAAATTAAAAGCGAAAAAGATATCAAAAATATGATAAAGGCGCTTTTAGCTCGCGACTTATGGGACAACTCTCAATATTTTGAAATTATTAACCCAACACGCGATGAATATATTAAAGCTATTGAGGCTATACGTGATAAAAAATTATATAATAAAAAATTAGGCAAATTATAATATGCTTCAATGGTTTGCCGAAAATTATATTGAGGCAATTGCAGCTATTACAGGCATTATTGCAATTTTTTTCCAAATTAGGGTTAAACCCATATATTGGCCCATTAGTATAATCAATGTGATGCTTTATATTTTTGTTTTTTATCAAGCTCGTTTATATGCCGAAATTTCATTACAATTGTATTATTTAGTTATGAGTGCATATGGGTGGATATTTTGGTCTAAAAAAGCTAATAATCTTACTATTCCAATAACAAAAACAACTACAAAAACTTGGCTAGTAATAATATCCATATTTCCTTTTATATGGCTGGGTATGGCTTTTTTGTTAAAAAAATATTCCAACACCGATGTCCCTTTCGTCGATTCATTTTTAACTACTCTCAGCTTTGTTGCTACATATTTGCTTGCTCGAAAAAAAATTGAGAATTGGATATTATGGATTTTTATAGATTTTATGTCTATTGGCTTGTATTTTTATAAGCATTTATATGCAACTATTATTTTATTTGTTATATTAACAATGTTAGCTTTTTGGGGCTATTTTGAATGGAGAAAACAATTGAATGCTTCCACATAATACATATGTTATTATAGGTCCAGAATCGACAGGGAAAACGATGCTTTGTCAGCAATTGGCAGACTATTTTAATGGAGCATGGATTCCTGAATATGCTCGAACTTATATAGAGCAATTAAACCGACCTTATACATACGATGATGTCATTCATATAGCTAAAAAACAAATAGAGATTGAACAACAATTTGTAACAGATAAAAAATATGTTTTTATTGATACTGATGTCATAATTACTAAGGTCTGGCTACAACATGTTTTCAAAAATAGTCCCGTTTGGATAGATGAATACCTAAAACATGCTTATCGCAAAGCTTATCTTTTAACCTATCCCGATTTGCCATGGGAGTTCGATCCTGTTAGAGAAAACCCTCATTTAAGAGAATATTTATTTAATTGGTACGAAAAAGAAATAAAAGCGATTCATGCTAAATATGTTATCATAAAAGATAAAGAAAAACAACGTATAATGAATGCAATTAAATATATTAAAAATAATTAGTATAATAATATAAAATAAAATTTGTTTAAAAATAATTTATAAAATTTATTCCTCAATTGTTATTCGATTAAAAAACATTTTCCCGAAAAATATAAAATGTAAGTAATAAAAAATTCAAACTTTTAATGTATATTTGTCCGTTTAATAGATATTTATGAGGCGTTTTTATACTTTTTTACTGGTTCTAAGTGTTAGTTTATGTAAGCTATTTATTGCGAATGGCCAGGTTGATACTTCGTTGGTTCCTAATGTTATCGATGTAGGACAAGCTCAGTTTAAAGTAGTAGGTGTAGAATGGGCAAACAAAGTAATATCATTTTCGTCTGAATATAGTCCTAAAATTAAAAGCGCAAATCAAGTATTAGGAAAACCTAATGTATTCCCAATTGGAGGAAGTTCACCCTGTGCATGGACTTATGCTAAAAAGGCAAAAAATGGCGATGAATTTATAAGGGTTTCATTTCAAAATGCTATAAAAGTTAAACAAGTTGCTATTTTTGAAAATTATAAGCCAGGTGCTGTAGAAAAAATTACTCTTTATGGAAAAAATCCTGGAGAAGAAAAAGTCGTGTATCAGTCAACTGCCCAATTAGCCAGTGAGTCAAAACGAGTACTCAATATTTTTTTTGAAGAAACAACATTTGAAGTTCAAGAATTAGAATTACGCTTAAACTCCGAAAAAGTATCAGAATTTGAAATTGATGCCATTGGAGTTTCTAATACTACCGATTCAATAAAAGCTCGTATTAATGTACCTGTAAATTTGAAATATCAAGCTGTTAAAGAATCTTTAGGACCTGCCATCAATTCAGAGTTCGACGAAAGAGCTCCCATTATTTCAGCCGATTCAAAAGAAATATTCTTTGTTCGTAAAAATCACCCTCAAAATACTGGTGGAAGTGCCGACGAAGACGATATTTGGTATTCAAAGATATTGGATGGTCAATGGATGCCGGCTGTTAATATTGGTTCACCTCTTAATACTAACGATAATAATTTTGCTCAATCTATAACTCCCGATGGGAATATGATTTTGTTAGCTAATATCTATGTAAAAGAAGGACGCAATGTAACTTTAAAACCAGGTGCTTCGGTTTCATATAAAACCCGAACAGGTTGGAGTTTCCCTGTTGAACAAAAAATTAAAGATTTTAAGAATAATAGTGCATACGTGAATTATTATCTCTCAGCCAATGGAAAATATTTATTAATGGCTATTGAAGGCGACGATTCTTATGGTGGACTTGATTTATATGTTAGCTTCAGAAATGGTGAGAATTCGTGGTCAAAACCCATCAATCTTGGTCCCGACGTAAATACTGCCGCAAATGATTATAGCCCATTTTTGGCAGCCGATGGCATTACTTTATATTATTCTACATCAGGATTAAGTGGTTACGGCAAAGAAGATATTTTTGTTACTCGGCGACTTGATGATACATGGATGCACTGGTCAGAACCCATGAACATGGGAAAACCTATTAACTCACCCGAATCCGATTCTAAATTTTCAATCCCAGCATCAGGGAGTTATGCCTATTTTTCATCAAAAGAAGGTTCTGTTGGCTTATACGACATTTTCAGAATCCTTTTACCCGATACAGCAAAACCTCAAGCAGTCGCACTTTTAAAAGGAAGCGTAATGGATATGACTACCAAAGAACCCATAGGAGGAGCTATTATTATATATAAAAATTATCCCGACGAAGCCATTGTAATTAAAGAAATTAGCGATTCTTTAACCGGGAAATTCAGTGTTTATTTGCCTGTTGGTAATAAATATACTGCGGTTATTAAGGCCAATGGTTATATCGATGGAAAACAATCGCTCGATTTAACCTCCATCTATAACTTTACTATTATTGAACAACAACCTATATTGATGGTCAAAAAATCGGCTTTTAAAACCATTAAAGGAAAACTGAACGATAAATTAACCGATAAATCGATTGCTGGTGCTAAAGTAGCATTAGTGGCCGATTCTGCTTCGGGGAAAATTATAGCAGTTACATATGCCAACGATAAAGGCGAATTTGAATTTAAACTCGAAAATTTTGACGAAAACGAAAAAGTATTACTTTTGGTTGAGCAAGATAATTATCAACAAAAAGTTATTGAATTGGGCGACATTTCTAATGAAACCGAAATTCCACTTGATCTTAATTTAGATCCAGTTATTAAAAAAGATAAAGTTATTGAATTTCATAATATATACTTCGATTACGGTAAGGCTACTTTAAGAGAAGAATCAAAAGAGGTATTAGATAGAATTGTAGCAGTTATGAACGAAAATCCAACACTAGAAATTGAACTTAGCTGACATACCGATAGTAAATCGAGTGATGATTTTAATAATAAGCTTTCACAACAAAGAGCGGATGCTGCTAAAGAATATATCGTATCTAAAGGTATTGCCGAATCAAGAATTGTTGCAAAAGGATATGGCGAAAAACGCCTTTTAAATAAATGTAAAGATAATGTACCTTGCTCAGAAGAAGAGCATGCTATAAATAGAAGAATTGAAGTTAAAATTTTAAAAATGTAATTTATGAATCGTATTGCTTTTTTATGGATATTGATTTGTTCTTTTTTTCTTACACCTATTGTTGCACAAAACATACCCGATAGCCTTGAATCAAAACTATCGGGTAAATCACCAAAAGAGCAAGTAGCATATTTAACCAAAATTGCCAATAGTATATTGAAATCGAATTCAAATGCTGCTTTTGAATTAGCTAAAACAGCCAATAGTATTGCAGTTAAAAATAACGATCGAAATGGCGAATATCAATCGGCTGTAATTGCCGGAAAAGCAGCTCGTTATGCTGGCAAAGCAAGCGAAAGTATAGTATATTTGAATAATGCTATTAATATTGTTTCGCAAACTAACAATAAACAAACCTTAGCAGCTATATATAATGAATTAGGCTTATCGTGTCGCGATGCCAAAAAATATAACGATGCCATAAATGCCTATAATAAAAGTATTCCAATATATGAAGAACTGGGCGATACCAAAAATGCTTATTTAACTACTAATAATTTGGGAGCAATATATGTTAAATCTGGCCAAGCTAAACAAGCCATCGATATTTTTTTGAAAGCTAAATCCCTTGCTGAGAAAATGGGCGATAAAAAAGAAATAGCTTCAGCTACCTACCAATTAGGAGTTGCTTATGCAAATTATGGTAATAATAATGAAGCTCAGAAATTTTTTAATGCTGCCAAAGAAATGGCTCAATCACTCAATTTGTCCGCATTATTAGCCTCTATTGAACAAAGTATATCCGCTTTACAAGAAAATTTAGCTCATAAAACCAAGACTACCTATGAACAAGAACAAGAGCAAGAAAAAGAAAAAATGGTAACTATGCTACAAAGCCAATATCAAGAAGCACAGTTGCAAAATTTAAAATCGTTCGAAGAAATCGAAAAACTTAGTATTGAAAATCAAGCTAAAGAATACAAATTAAGGGCTATTCAGGGAGAAATTGAAAAACAAAAACTCGAAAATCAACTAAAAGAACAAAGTTTAAAAGTTTTAGAAGCTGAAAAAAAACAACAAGAAGCTGAAATAACCAAGAAAAACGAAGCTATAGCATACCAAAAGAAGGTATTATTTATTATTGGATTTGCATTAGCAGTTGTTATTATTTTGTTAATTTTTATTGTACGTTTATACATAGTAAATAAAAGAACGTTAAAGTTAGTTCGTGAACAAAAATTGCAAATTGAAAAACAAAAAGATGAAATAGAAATTATTAATAAAGAATTAACCCATCAAAACACGATTATTCGAGAAAGTATCGATTATGCTAAACACATACAATTTGCTATGTTACCGAACCCAGCCATTATTTCACAAGTATTTCCAAACTTTTTTGTGTTTTTTAAACCCCGTGATGTTGTAAGTGGCGATTTTTATTGGTTTCATAAAGCCAATGACAAAGCTATTTTGGCAACTATTGATTGTACAGGACATGGAGTACCAGGTGCTTTCATGAGTTTAATTGCTAATTCAATGTTAAGTAAAATTGTTAAAGAAAAACAAATTTTCGATCCCGCTATTATTCTAGAAAACTTGAATATCGAAGTACTAGAGGCAATGTCGCAAAGTGGCGACGATTTAGATAATGGAATGGATATTACGGTTTGCACTTTAAATGAATCTGCTCAATTTATTGAAATAGCAATGGCGGGTCATTCTTGTGTTATTATTAATAATGGCGAATTGACTGAGTTAGACGGTAAGGATTTTTCGATTGGAGGTGTATTTGCAAGCCCCGATTCCAAATATGAAAAACATCAATTACAACTCCAAAAAGGCATGAGTTGCTATTTTTATAGTGATGGCTTTGCCGATCAAATTGGAGGCAACGATAAAAAGAAATTAGGACAGAAAGTATTAAACGAAATAATGATTAAAGCTAATGCATTAGAAGCCAATAAGCGTAGAGAATTTTTTGAACAATCGCTAAATGATTGGAAAGGTGATTTAAAACAAGTCGACGATATTATAATATTAGGCTTTAGCTATGTTTAAATACGCCATTATTACCATTGCTTGTTTACCATTACGCCATGAACCATCCGAAAAAAGCGAAATGGAAACGCAACTATTATTTGGTGAAGTTGTTGAAATTATTGAAACAACAGGCAATTGGTCAAAAATTAAAAACTTATTCGACCATTATGAAGGATGGGTTGATAATAAAAACTTTTTATATCTCGATGAAAAAAAACGCTTGGGATAACTCTAAATCTTACGCGATTAATAATGTTTTAATTAATTGGGCAGAAAATTCAAAAAACGAAAAAATAATTATACCGGCAGGAGCTAATTTACCTAATTTTAATTTATCAAACAATACATTTGTTATTAAAGATGAAGTATTTAAGCTTCAAAAACCAATAACATTATATGAACCTACCCGTAATAATATTATACTACTTGCCAACGAATTTTTAAATTGTCCTTATTTATGGGGTGGTAAAACAGCCTTAGGTATCGACTGTTCGGGTTTAACTCAGGTTGTATATAAAATAATAGGAATTCAATTGCCACGAAATGCCTATCAACAAGCAGAATCAGGTAAATTAGTCTCGTTTATAGAAGAAGCAAAGCCGGGCGATTTGATGTTTTTTGATAATGCCGAAGGTAAAATAATTCATGTGGGGATTTATTTAGGAAACCATAAAATTATTCACGCATCAGGAAAAGTTCGTATCGATTCTATTGATAATCATGGTATTTATAAGGAAGAAGCAAAAAGATATTCGCACACACTTCGAATAATAAAACGGATTTTAAATGATTAAACGCCTAAGATATATTGCACATTTTTACTCCGAATCGTTGTATTTTGCTTATCAAGCTCTTAAACTAAATAAAGTCCGTGCGTTTTTATCGTTAATAGGTATTACTATTGGTATTTTTTCAATTATATCGGTTTTTGCTGTACTCGATAGTTTAAAAAGTTCTATACATTCTTCTATAGAATCGTTGGGAAATAATATTGTTTATATTCAAAAATGGCCATGGGAATTTAGTAACGATTATCCTTGGTGGAAGTATTTAAGCCGTCCTGTAGTTTCAGTAGAAGAAGCTAACGAAATTGCTAACAGGAGCTTAAAAGCATCTTCGGTTGTGTTTATGGCTAATTCGGTTAAAAATGTTGAAGTTAATAAAATAGAAGTAAAAGATGTACCTATTATAATAGCCGATTACGAATTTGATAAAGTTCGCTCATTTGAAATTGATAAAGGAAGATATTTTACACCAAACGAATCAAAAAGTGGTGTTAAAAAAGCTATTATTGGAGCAACTTTGGCATCGATACTATTTAAAAACGAAAGCCCAATAGGAAATAACATTCAGCTAATGGGAATTAAATTTAATGTGGTTGGGGTTTTTAAGAAAGAAGGAAATTCAATCTTCGATCAGAGCTTAGATAATGTAGTACTTTTGCCTTTAAACGCTTGCCATAATTATTTCGACTTTCGCGACGAAATGATGAACCCTACTATTATTGTTAAAGCATACGAAGGAATTTCACTCGACCAACTTAGTTACGAATTGAAATCAATTATGCGTTCTATACGACGAATACGACCAGCAGACGAAGATAATTTTGCTATAAATCAAGCAAGTGCCATCACTAAAGGATTTAACGATTTATTTGGTGTTGTAGATATAGCTGGCATAGTTATTGGTGGCTTTTCTATTTTAGTAGGTGGTTTTGGAATTGCTAATATTATGTTTGTATCAGTTAAAGAAAGAACTAAGTTAATTGGTATTCAAAAGGCTATTGGAGCTAAAAATGCTTTTATTTTATTACAATTTCTAAACGAATCTGTTTTATTATCGTTACTTGGTGGTATATTAGGATTAGTATTAGTTCTTATTGCAATATTCTATGCTGAAAAAATTATTGATATGAATTTGACATTAAGCTTTAAAAATATTATTACGGGCCTAAGCATCTCGGCTATTATTGGTATCTTATCTGGCTATGCACCTGCTCGTGTAGCAGCTAAAATGAACCCTGTTGAAGCAATTAATTCTAACTTTTAAAAAATATACGAATTATGAAAACAAGCATTTTTTTTATATTTGTAGTTGTTGGCATACAAGCCTTTTCACAAAAAAGTATTTTACCATTAAAAACAACTTTAAAAAACGTAACCGTTTTTCTGAATGGTGCTCAAATAGAACGAATGGGAACTATATCCATTCCTGAAGGTAATAGCATGGTAGTTGTAACAGGTTTACCTATTGATGTTAATCCTCAAACAGTTCAGGTAAGCGGGAAAGGTAATTTTAGTATTTTATCGGTTTCGCATTCTACTAATTATTTAGTGGAGCAACAAAAACCTAAAGAAATAATGGTATTAGAAGATTCACTGCAACGTATGCGTGAGCTTATAAATGATAAAAATGCAGTATTATCTGTTTACAACCAAGAAGAAGCAATGATTATTGCTAACAAACAATTGGGGGGACAAAACAACGGAGTGAGTGTTGCCGCATTAAAAGAAGCTAGCGATTTTTTTAGAGTACGTTTGCTCGATATTAAAACAAAACAACTTCAAACTCAGCGACAAATCAACGATATTCAGAAAAAAATAACCAAAATAGAGAGTCAACTCAATGAGCGAAACGCAAAAATGAATCAACCAACCAGCGAAGTTCTAATTTCAGTATGGGCTTCGGCACAAACTCAAGCTCAGTTTCAGGTTAGTTATGTAACTTCGTCAGCATCGTGGTATCCTCTTTACGATTTAAAAGTGAAAAATATCAACAGCCCTATCCAGCTTACCTATAAAGCAAATGTTGAACAACGTACCGGCGAAGATTGGAATAATATAAAGATGACGCTATCTACAGCCAACCCATTTAGTCAAGGCTCAAAACCCGAGTTTGCTCCTTGGTATTTGTCGTTTTATCAACCCTATCGATATGAATATGATGAAAGAGCTGTTAAGTCAAAAGCTCCGGCTGCCGCAATGAACGAAGAGAGCAAGTCGTTGGAGCAATTAGCTGATATGCCCGCAACTACTGGAGCACATTATACTACTCAGCAAACCAATATGACTACGGCAGAGTTTATTATTGATAAACCCTACGATATTCCATCGGGTGGGCAAGGCGTAACAGTTGAAATGACTATTACCGAAATGAACGCTAATTATGAGTATTATGCTTATCCTAAAGCCAATCCTTACGCTTATTTATTGGCTAAAGTTACGGGTTTTGAATCGTTAAATATGTTACCTGGCGATATGCATTTGTTCTTTGAAAACACTTATGTTGGAAAATCAAATTACAATGGAGTGGTGGTAACCGATACCGTTGACTTTTCACTTGGTCAAGATAAAGGAATTTCGATAAAGCGTGAAAAAATGAAAGATTTTTCGAGCAAAAAGATTATTGGAACGAACCAACGTCAAAGCATTGGATTCCAAATTACGGTTCGTAATAATAAGAACATTCCGGTTTCGATAAATTTATTGGAGCAATTACCGCTTTCAACTAATAAAGATATTGAAATCGAGAAAATTGAGTTGAGCAATGGGCTGGTAAATGATATAACCGGAGCTGTTTTGTGGAAATTACAATTAAAACCTGGCGAATCAAAACAAATAAAGTTTGTTTATGCCGTTAAATACCCCAAAGACAAAACCATTATTTTGGAATAAAATGTTTAAACCATTCTTCGATAAAGATTTCTGGGACTTAGTTAAGGTATTTGTTTGGCGAGAGCTAAAAATAAAATATGCTCAAACTTATTTGGGACTATTTTGGATGTTTTTCCCTCCGCTTATGGCATTGTTAGTAGTTTCGTTTTTTTTTGGTAATTTAATGAAAGTTAGCAACGAAATTCCGAATTACACCCTTTTTGCTTATTCTGGAATGTTAGGATGGTTTTATTTTTCGTACATTATTTCATATTCAAGTGTTTCATTAATACAAAATCAGGAAATTATTCAAAAAACAGCTATTCCTCGAATAGTATTTCCTCTTTCAAAAGCCTTAACAGGAATGATCGATTTAGCTATTTGGTTTTTAGTGGCTATTGTGCTAATGTATTTTTTTCATATTAAAATTGGTTTATCACTAATTTTTTTACCATTGGTTTTGTTTCTTAATTTTGTTGCCGGCTTTTCGATAGGAATATGGGTAACAGCTTTTTCTATTAGTTGGCGAGATATTTATCAGTTGGTTCCTTACATTATCGGGTTTACCATGTTGGTTACTCCTGTTTTTTATCATATGAACATGGTACCCGAACATTTAAAAATATTTCTCTACCTAAATCCAATAGCAGGTGTTATTGAGTTGTACCGCTATTTGTTTTTACATATTCCATTTCACAATACAAATTTTTTATGGGGGCTAGCATTCTCTTTCGTAATGCTTATAGGAGGAATTCTATATTTTCATAAGCAAGAATCTATAATGGCCGAAAAAATATAATGAGCGAAAAAGTTATCGAAATAGAACACCTAAGCAAACTTTTTAAAAAACGCGAAGAAACTACAGGTATTGCTACCGATTCGGGACAATATATAACGGCTTTAGATGATATAAGTTTTTCTGTAACTAAGGGTGAATCGGTTGGGTTAATTGGACGGAATGGGAGTGGAAAATCAACTTTATTGAAAATTCTTTCGGGCGTTTATCCGCCAACAAAAGGGCATTATACCATAAATGGGAAAATAATTCCACTATTAGAATCGGGTTTAGGTTTTCATAAAGATTTAAGCGGCTACGATAATATTTTGATTTTTGGCAGAATATTAGGGCTGTCCATGAAAGAAATAAAAAGCAAAATGGACGAAATCGTCGAATTTGCAGAGATAAGCCATTTTATTTATATGCCCATAAAACATTATTCAAATGGCATGATTTCGCGTTTATCGTTTTCAATTGTGCCATTTCTGAAAGGAGATATTTTACTTGTAGATGAGATATTAGCTTTTGGCGATTTAAGTTTTCAGCAAAAAGCATTGCAATATTTAAAGTCATTACATAGTAAGGGAAATACTTATTTAATTGTATCGCATCATATCAATAGTCTTATCACTTTATGCAATCGCTTTGTGGTATTGCAAAATGGTAAATATGTGAATGACGGACCTCCATTGAAAATATTACCTGAATATTACGAAGAATTACTTCTATCAAAGGCTGAGCATCGAAATACATGGGTTAGAAATAATATTTTGGAGCGGAATGTTATTCATTTTGATGTACCTTTTGAAATGGATGGGATAAGTGTTAACAACGTTAAGATAATGCCCTCAAATGATGGGAATAACGAATTTAGTTCACATGAGACTTTGGTGATTGAATTTTCTATTCGCACCGCTTCTACGCATCATGAAATAGATATTGGCATAATTGCACGTGATATTATGCAAAATCTTATATTTTCAATATCTGCCGGACAAAATAATATTCGATTACCTTCATCGGGATTGGAGGCTAAACTTTATTTGAAAATTCCTTTGAACTTATTGAATGCCGGAGTGTTTTTTATTCATCCCTTTATGTTACATCTAACAACCAAAGAATATCGATTATCTGAAAAATCGTTAGCTTTTAGAATTAAAAATACCGAAGATTTTAATATTAACGAAACGATTCGTCTTTTATCGCTTATGGGCTCGGTGAAAATTCCTGTTGAGTGGGAAGTGAAGTAGTGAAAGTCGCATAAAAAAGAGGCTGACTCGTTTTGAGACAGCCTCTTTTTTAATTTTTATTATTTTTTTTTAAAGAGTTAATCTTTAGTTTCTGTATTTTCTTCTACAATAAATAATTTCTTTTCTTTAATACGAGCTTTTTTACCGGTTAATCCACGTAAGTAGAATAAACGAGCTCTGCGAACTTTACCACGTTTATTTATTTCAATGCTTTCAATAAAAGGTGAGTTCATGGGGAAAATACGTTCTACACCTACGCCATTTGATATTTTACGAACGGTAAATGAAGCACCTGCACCTATGCCACGTTTTTGAATTACAACGCCTCTAAAACTCTGAATACGTTCTTTGTTTCCTTCTTTAATTTTATAATTAATAGTGATGGTGTCGCCACTTTTAAATGCTGGAAGTTCTCTTGAGGGCGAAAGTTCGTTTTCAACTAATTTAATTAAGTCCATTTCTTTAATAATTTGATTGTTTACCTTTGGCTAAAAAATCGGAGTGCAAATTTACAAAAAAAAATAATACTAATTACATTTTTTGTAAAAAAATTATACTGCCGATTGAAGTTTATTTAATACACCTTGAGTTAGCTTTTCTTCACAATAAAATTGATCGATGGTAAGTGTTTTAATTTTTAATGATGGGGCATCAAACATGATATCGCGCATAATAGCTTCGCAAATAGAACGTAAACCACGAGCACCTAGTTTATATTCTACTGCTTTATCGACAATAAAATCTAAAGCACCTTCAGTAAACTGTAGATCTATGCCGTCAATTTTAAGCAAATGAATATATTGTTTAATTAATGCGTTTTTAGGCTCTGTTAATATTTTACGCAATATTTCTTTACTTAGGGGCTGTAAATAGGTAAGTACAGGCAAACGACCTATTAATTCTGGGATGAGTCCATAAGCTTTTAAGTCTTGAGGAGCAATGTATTGAAGCATATTTTGGCGGTCAATTTTTTCATTTTCTTTGCTGGCTTTAAAACCAACCATTCTAGTATTAAGGCGTTGGCTAATTTTTTTCTCAATTCCATCAAATGCGCCGCCGCATATAAACAAAATATTTTGTGTGTCAACTTCAATAAATCGCTGTTCGGGGTGTTTTCTTCCTCCTTGTGGTGGTACATTCACTTTTGAACCTTCGAGCAATTTAAGCATTCCTTGTTGAACTCCTTCGCCCGATACATCGCGTGTTATACTTGGGTTATCGCCTTTGCGAGCAATTTTATCAATTTCGTCAATAAAAACGATGCCCATTTCGGCCCGCTTAACATCGTAGTCGGCAACCTGTAATAATCTCGACAAAATGCTTTCAACATCTTCGCCTACATAACCGGCTTCGGTAAAAACGGTAGCATTAACTATGGTAAAAGGTACATCAAGCATTTTAGCTATTGTTCGGGCAAGGAGAGTTTTACCTGTTCCGGTTTCGCCAACCATTATAATATTCGATTTTTCAATTTCAATTTCATTGTTCGATTTTGATTGTTTGAAAACTCTCTTGTAATGATTGTAAACAGCTACGGCTAATGTTTTTTTAGCTTCATCTTGACCAATTACATATTGGTTAAGGAATTCGTATATTTGTTGAGGTTTTAAGAGTTTTTGTTTGCTCGTAGAAGGACGAGTTGTTTTTTCTTCTTTAGATAAAGTTTGGAGTATGTCGTGTGCATGTTCTATGCAATCTGTGCAGATATATCCATCTATACCTTGCATGAGCATAGGAACATTATTTTCTGCTCTACCGCAGAAATTACAGTGTTTGCCTTTCATGTAAAATTAAATTATTTTTTTTCTCTAATGAGTACCTCGTCTATGAGTCCATATTCTTTTGCTTCACTAGCCGTCATCCAATAATCTCTTTCGCTATCGGCTGCAATTTTTTCATAAGGCTGTCCACTATGATAAGCGAGTATGTCGTACAATTCTTTACGAAGTTTAAGTATTTCGCGTGCAGTAATCTCTATTTCAGTAGCTTGGCCTTCGGCGGCACCCATAGGCTGGTGTATCATAACACGACTATGGGTAAGGGCTGAACGTTTACCTTTGGCACCGGCGGTGAGCAAAACTGCGCCCATCGATGCAGCAATACCGGTACAAATGGTGGCAATGTCTGCATTGATATATTGCATGGTGTCGTAAATGCCTAAACCAGCATAAACCGAGCCACCGGGAGTGTTAAAATATATTTGTATATCTTTACTTGGGTCGGTACTTTCTAAAAATAAAAGTTGAGCTTGAATAATGTTTGAAACATCATCGTCGATAGGTGTTCCTAAAAAAATAATTCGATCCATCATTAGACGTGAAAAAACGTCCATAGTAGCAATATTGAGCTGACGTTCTTCAATAATGGTTGGGCTAATATAGCTACTAGTAATGGATGTATATTTATGGAGTGTGTTGCTGCTAATACCTCTATGTTTTACAGCATATTTAATGAATTCGCTCATAAAATGTTATTTTTTATCTTCTTTTACTTTTTTTATAAAATCTTCGAGTGTGATTTCTTTTTCTTCCAAAGTTACTAAAGATTTTACAATTTCGATAATTTTTTCATCTAATTTCATTTCAAAAATTCTATCGGCTTCTTTTTGGTTTTCTAAAACTTTTGGGGCAAGTTGATTGAGGTATTCGTCGGGTAATTGATAAAGCCCGTATTGACGAAATTGATTAATAACTATTTTTTTAGCTCCTTCGAGCATATCTTCGTTAGTGATTTCTATTTTATATTCTTTTTGGAGGTGAGCATATATAAGTTGTTCTTTTACAGCATTTAAGTAAAACGGAAATTCTTTTTCTAAAATTTCGTCTGTTATTTTTTCTTTTGCGTTTTGTAAGAGTTGTTTTTTTAGAAATTCTTCGGGTAAATCAATTTGTGTTTTTGATAGTAGTTTGTTTTTTAAATCGGCATGGAGCTTATATTCGCTTTCAATCTTTCGTTGTTCTTCAATTTCCTTTGTTATTTTTTCTATAAACTGTTCGTAGGTAGTTACAACATCTTTACCGTAAATTTTATCCCAAAGTTCTTGGTTGAATTCAGCTTCTTTAAAATCGGTGATTTTTTTAATTTCTATTGAGAGTTTAAGATTTTCTGCTAATTCTTCTTCTTTAAGTTTAAGTAAAAGTGCTAAGTCTTTTTTATTGGTAAATGTTTTTGAAGCATCGAAAGAAACAATATCGCCAACTTTTTTCCCAATAAAAGACTTTTTAATTTTTTCGTTTTGAATCATTGAAACTAAAATAGCTCCTTGTTCGTTAAAAACGTGTTCGGGGTTGTCTTTTTCAAAAATTTTACCTTCGATCGATGAGTTTTCTCCAACTTCTGCTGAATCGACTTGTTGACCATAAGTTCTTTTGTAATAGTTGAGGTATTCGTTAATGCTATCTTGATCAACAGTAATTTTATAAAAAGGAACCTTATCTTTTTTACTGAGTTTTATATTTATTTCAGGTTTAATTCCATATTCAAAAGTTACTTTAAAGGTTGGATTTTCGTCTTCGGAAATAGAATTAAAATTTGATTCGGTAACAATGGGAGTTCCAAGTACATCTAAGTTATTTTCTTTTAAGTGTTCAGAAATTTTTTCTTGAATTATTTTTTCAACCTCATCTACTAAAACACTTTTTCGGTAAAGCTTTGAAACAATTGGCATAGGCACATTGCCAGGTCTAAAGCCTTTAATTTGAACTTGTTTTCTTAGATTTTTAAGTGATTTTTCAACATTTTCTTGATAGTCATTTTTTTCAATGATAATGGTTACAGCTTCATGTAAGTTGCCGATTTCTTTTTTTTCAACGTTCATACATTTATTTTAATTGAGATTGATACAAAAAAAAGTGCGGGTGAAGGGACTCGAACCCCCACGCCTTGCGGCACCAGATCCTAAGTCTGACGCGTCTGCCAGTTCCGCCACACCCGCTTTTTTATGAGCCACAAAAATACAAATAATTTTTGACTACCCCAAATATATTTTATTATTTTCTGTGTTCAACTCAAAAAGTTAATTTAAATAAGACTAATGATAAAAATATATAACAGTAAATCAAAATATTATATAAGTAATTTAAAAAAAAAGCATTAAATATTTTGTAAATAATCAATACTTATTTATTTTTGAAGTTAATTTTGAAACTAATGCTATGAAAAGAATATTATTTAGTTTATTGTTGATTGTTAGTACTTTAAGTGTGTATTCTCAGCAAGAAGTAGAGGTTATAAATCAAACCAAAAAGAATGAGCTTGACAGTAATATAGTTAAATGGAAGGCTGCTTTAATTAAAGATTCTATTTTACAGGCACAAAAATCGAAAGTCATTAATATATATTGGGCAGATAAAGTGGTCGCCTTTTCTTCGCAGTATTCTAAAACCGATAGGGCCGCATATCAGGCATTAGGAGCTCCCAATGTGCTTCCAACCGGAGGAGATGCTTATACTAATTGGTGTACTAAAGAAAAAGATGGAAAAGAAATAGATCAGAATGCTTTTATTCGTGTTGGTTACAAAAATCCTGCTCGTATTCAACAGGTGGCTATAGCCGAGGGTTCTAACCCTGGTGCTATAACGAAAGTTACTTTATTTGGAGCCAATGGCGAAAAACAAGTTGTTTACGAACAGCCTGCTAAAAATTTAGGATTAAAATGTAGAATGTTGAATATAATATTACCTCAACCTACTGAATTTTACGTTTCTGAAGTTGAAGTTCGACTTGATCCTATTGCCGTTATCGGACGCAATGGAATTGATGCTATTGGTATATCTGATAGTAAAGATACCATTAAATGGAGCATAAATTTAGTTCCTAATCTCGAATTTACATCTAAACCCGAAAATCTTGGCGAAGCCATAAATTCTATTTATGATGAAGTAGCTCCTATGATTTCACCCGATGGGCGTACTATTTTCTTTGTACGAAAATTTCATCCCGAAAATGCAGGTGGTATTAACGATGAAGATGATATTTGGTATTCAGTTAGAGATGAAAATGGACATTGGACACCAGCAAAAAATATTGGATTACCTTTAAACAATAAATATAATAATTATGTTCAGTCTATTACACCCGACGGTAACCAATTATTGCTCGCCAATATATATAATAAAGATGGATCTACAGCTCCAGGTGCTTCGCTTACATATAAAACAAGACAAGGTTGGGCATTCCCAGAAAAACAAAATATTGATGACTTTATAAATCTTAGTCCTTTTGCAAATTATTATTTATCGAACGACGGTCAGTTTTTAATAATGGCTCTCGAACGTAAGGATTCTTATGGTGAATTAGATTTATACGTTAGCTTCAGAAAAGGAGATAATCGATGGTCAAAACCCCTTAATTTAGGTCCAATTATAAATACGAGTGTAAACGATTATTCTCCATTTTTGGCTGCCGATGGAGTTACATTATATTATTCAACATCTGGAAAATCGGGGTATGGCAAAGAAGATATCTTTGTAACTACTCGCCTCGATGATACATGGCAAAATTGGACAGAACCTCAAAATTTAGGACCTATATTAAATAGTTCAGAATCAGATACAAAATATAATATTCCTGCATCAGGCGAATACGCATATTTTTCTTCTACTAATAAATCCATGGGTAAGAACGATATTTTTAGAATTAAATTACCATCGAAGGTTAAACCCAAACCGGTAGTTTTAATTTCGGGTAAAGTACTCAATGAAAAAACAAATAAACCTATCGACGCACGTATTATTGTAGAAGAATTACCTGGCGGTAAAGAAGTAGCAGTGGCACGTACCGACCCCAACACCGGTGAATTTAAAATTATTTTACCTGCTGGTAAAAAGTATGGTTTTCGTGCTATAGGCTTAGGTTTCTTTGATGTAAATAAAAATATAGACTTAACCGATATTACTGAATATACTGAAATTGAAGATGAAATGCTTAGACTTTCGCCTATAGAAGTAGGTTCGGTTGTACGATTAAACAATATTTTCTTTGAATTTGCAAAAGCTGTATTGCTCCCAGAATCTTATCCAGAACTTGATAGAACTGCTGAATTCTTAAAAAATAATCCTACAATAGAAATCGAAATCGGCGGACATACAGACGATATCGGTTCTGATGTTACTAACCAGAAGCTTTCTGAAAAACGAGCACGTGCGGTTGCCGATTATCTTATTAGCAAAGGTGTTGATGCTAAACGTATGACAGTTGTTGGTTATGGCGAATCGCGTCCTATTGCTTTTAATACTGACGAAGAAGGTCGTGCTATGAACCGCCGCGTTGAATTTAAAGTGATGAAAAAATAAAATTATTAAGAATAATCTTATTTAAAAGCTATTCTAAATTTGAGGATAGCTTTTTTTATTTAATTTAAAATTTCTATAAAAATTAACCCTTGTGTTTTAAAAAATAATTAACCAAAATAATTATTAGATGAGAATTTTGCAAAACTAAAATAAAACAACAGTATTCGTTAATGCGATTAAAAATCAATTTTTTTTACAATAATTTATAGATTACTTCTCTACGTTCGTAATGATGAAAAAGGAGTTTTGCAAAGGTTTCTTTTTGGGCATTTTTAACCAAAGTAGGATGAATAAACAAATTCAATCAGGCTAATAAAAATAGTAATATTGAGCCTTTTGCAAAACTAAAAAACGTACTCGTTTATTGTGATAAAAATTTCAAACTTATTTTAATTATTTGTATTTCTTTTTATCTATTACATTAGAACAATCTAAATGAAAAAAAAGCAATGTGCAAATCTCACGTCATGGCAAGCAAACGTATCCCCTAACTGTCATTGCGATTCTTCTCTTAAAAAAGAGAAGAAGAAGCAATTTCCACCACACACACACATATCACAATGGTAACGAGCATCAGTAAGATTGCTTCTCCCTATTTCTCGGGATCAAAACACCATGCCAACCCTTCATTCGTATTCTAAGACATAACCAAATTTTTTTGATAAAAATTTTGTAAAAAAATTGAAACGTATGGCGTTTGTCTTTTAATTACAGCGAATAATCTTGCTACCAATTTACAAGCAATAGCGTTAATAACAGAATTATGTTCTTTTCCTTGACTTATTTTTATAGTATAATAAGTCTTAATTTCTGTATCATATCGAGCAGCAGCGTAAGCACCGTTATATAATAATGTTTTTAATTTTTTGTTTGCCAGGTTACTTACTTTAGATTTTCCGTTAATAGATGTTCCTGATTTTTTCTCAAATGGAGCAATTCCAACGTAGCAATTAAATTTTCTT
>JABUFC010000006.1 GCA_013314715.1 Bacteroidales bacterium
TTATATTCCAAGCGCTTGGTCCATTTTCCAATAAATCTTTTGCTATTCCATAAACTACATTCAATTTTCGAGTTCCTCTGTTAGTATAATAACATGCAACAATTCCAATTCCTTCATAGTTAATAAATGATAGCCATGGTGGTGCAGGATAATCGCTTAATTGTTCGAAGCTTGTGTCTCCCTGAGAAGTCCAGTTTTGACAATTATTTTCACTTTTAAATTGATGAAACTCCTGAAAATCATAACCATCTTTTCGTACTAATAATATGAAACAACCACCTCCAATGTTTACAAATGAAAATTCTGTATAAAAGAATTGTTCTCCTCCTTGTATTGAGTTAGTATGATCATAGATATTTAAATTAGAGAAATTTTGCCCGTTATTGATTGAATTAAACAAGTTTAAACGATAACGGCATGAAGTTAAATTGCCTGGCAATGGACCAATAAAATTATTCTCATACCAAGGTTGATAAAGGACTCCATTACCAGCATCAATAATATGACCATAGGGACTAAAACCAGAAAGAGTAGTAGTAAGTGATTGTTGATTACTCCAATTTTGTCCGTCATCATCACTATATCTGTAATTCATAGACAAACATGGTGGTTGTGCTTGATAGTTGTATCGTATATAGAACAAAAATAATCTGCCGCTACTTACATAACCACCTGCGATGTTTCTTAAATCAACACTTTGTTCGGCAAATAAAACTTCCTCATTTGACCAGTTGGCACCACCATCTCCGCTGTGCCTTATATAAATTGAACCTATACTACCGACATACGCTGTTCCCTTTCTGTAAACCATTACCAAATGACCATACAATAGGGTTTACCGACATGAAACCAAAATGTTCGTAACCGGAACCAACATTTAGATTTGTAAATGTCTTCTGAATAGTGCTGCCCAATGGCCAATAGTTCACAGGTGTTAAAGCCATATAATTTCAATTTTATTGTGATTCATTACTTTAATATTTACAAAATTAAGCTATAATTTTGTAAAAGTCAAGTCAAAATTTATTTTTTTGCATGGTTTCTAACGGCTTCGGAATTACCTTCGGTGAGAACGCTACGCTTAGTTGGTGTAACAGAGCCCGATGTTTTGCTTGCAAAACAGTAAAGGGCGAAGCTGCATCCTAATCGGGCTCTGTTACACCAATTCTCGTGATAGAAGCTGTACGCTTCATGCGGGAATAGGCATCGAACAAAGAACGTTATCCAGAGCCCGATTATTTCCGAAGCCGTCCCGAGTATTCGGGAGAGAGCAATAGGTTTTGAGAATTTAGAAATTTCTCACCAATCTCTTGCCCATGCTCAAAAAGGTTAGAACCTTCAACCCGCTTTAAAACTTCTCCATATCACAGAAATTTTAAATGGAAAAACCGTAAAGCGAAGCGTATTGCTCTCTATCGGTTTGCGTGTATGTGCAGTAGCGGATTAGAAGCACTTTCCTGTCAGTTTATCACTAAGTTTCTTAGAAGCACAGACCTTCGTTTTACCTCTTCACCCGCTATTGCCACATACACGCTGTTACAGGCTGGCGTTCTTGTCGTCCGTGTCTTGCAACCATTGACTTTATTAAGTTTTGCAACCAAATGTCCGATTGTTTTTGTGTCGGGTTGTGAGTTAGCGTTTTTAAAATTTTTAGAAGGGAAGGAGATTTTTAATTTTTTCTTTTCAGCGTGGGACAGGCATACTCTTTTGCAAGCTTTGGTTTGTGTGCCGGCTTGCGGGGCTTGCCAATGTGTATGACTGTGATGCAAGGGCCTATATGTAAAGCGAATTGTATTCATTATCGTCACTCATTATTTTTACCTTTTAGCTTTGATAGTTTTGATTTAAACTCAATTTTGTATTGGATAATAAATGGTTACTTTAAATGTTTCATCTGTTTCTTCCATTATAACATCGTTCATGCCCATATCACGAAGCGTTTCGATAACGATTTTTCTTATACCAAGACCCTTATGTTCCATCAAACCAAAGTATTGTGCAAATTGGACTAATATAGGGTTTCTAGGATATTTCTGACCTGCCTTTATTTTTTCAATGGTTAGGGTGTTCGGTAATCTTCCGGCACTTTCTATTTCTATTCTATTACTGAATAAACGTATTTCGTTTTTTGCTTTTCTGGTATAATCACGGTGAATGATGCTGTTTACCACGAGTTCCCTGAGTATTTTTTCCGGAATTTTCCAATGCTTTACACGAGTAATGCCATCTCCTCCAATTTCCTCTATCGCCAATTTTTCTGATAAATGTTGCATAACATTATCTACTAAACCGCTTCGCTTCAATTCATTATTGTCAAATATTCTGCCCACAGGAGATTGGAAAATTGTATCTGATAGGCTATTCATTTCAATATCATCAGCAGGGTAATGTATGACACGAATACCATGCTGTGGTAAAAAACGTCCGGGATTTTTGCCAAAAAGAACAAGCCCGGTAATGCTGCACACTTTTGCATCAAAACTGCTTTCTACCAGTAAATCCAATTGAGATAGACGCAAACTAATTTCATTATCTTCTTTTAATTCATCACCAAAAACTGTTTTATAGAAGTGAATGAATAATTCTTTGTCAATATCATCCAAGGAAGAACCAGACACAGGTGCTATTTCAAAATGATAATAACCTGATTCCTGACTCATTCTTAGAATCTGATCTCTATCGGCTATACGGGATGTACTGCCAATACGGATGTAAATGGTTTCCCTATCGTTTTCCTTAACGGCATAGGGTTTTAAAATCCCTTGCTCAACAGTAATGATGGCTACTTTTTTTCCCTCAGGAGTTACAACCTCTTCATAAATTGGAATAATGGAAGGGGTGATGTATCTGCTAAAAACGGTATCCATTACCCATTCTTCACAGTTTGTCCGATTAAGGCCAACTATTTCTTTTGTTTTGTCGTCTATTCCTAAAAATATCTGACCACCTCTGAAATTACAAAAAGCCACGATTTCTTTAGCCAGCTGTTCGGGGCGAATATCATCTCTTTTAAATTCTACTTTAGAATTTTCAGGATTGGCTAATATTTCTAATAATTCCTGATACCGCATAATCTAAAAATTAAAAATTGTATTTTAATCTTCGCATTTCAAAGGCTTGTTTTCCGCCTTCCAATATCATTTCAACCATTGGCTTTAAATTCGGATTATCTATTGAGCCAATATGTTCATCTTTAATTAAAGCACTTCCTTGATCTATTTCCATTACAGCAATCCATTCCGCATCACCAAAAACAGGGATATTAGCATTGTGGGTGCTAAAAATAAACTGCCGTGTTTCTTTTTGATTTCTTAATTCACTGACGATATTTTCAGCTATAAAAGCATTATCCAGATTATCTTCCGGCTGGTCAATGATTAAGGGGTCTTTGCTTTCGAGCAATAGTAGGTTCAATATAGCAGTACATTTTTGACCGGATGAAAGATTTTTGATATCCTTAAAATTCAATTCTTCACGTGTACCAACGTTAAGCATGATATCCAGTGTTTCGCTTAAAACTATTTCTTCCAGTTCTAAAACTTGTTCTTTATTCAATTTCGTCAATGTTTCAGCAACGTTAGTAGTCATGTTATAATCATTGCGTAACTGATTGATGTCTCCATTCCTGATATCAATTACCAATTGTCTTACACTTAAATCATCTTTTGCATCTACCCACTCGATTTTCTTTTCTCCAATTCCGGGGAGCTTCATTAAAAAATCTTTTAGCTCGTTGCGATTCCCACGGTACCGGACTTCAATTTTCATTTTACCTTCCAGTTCTTTCTTGTTAAGTCTTTTTGCTTGTTTCTCAATGGTCTGGTAGCGGTTATATACGGCATTATCTAAATCGCTGAGCAAACTTTCTCTTTCTTTAACCAACTCATTTTTCCATTTTTCCTGTTTTTCGTATTGGTTTTGAATGCCCTGAATGGCAGCTAATTCACGACTGATAGTTGAAAATTCACGCGCTATATCGCTACCTTTTCTACCTGAAGTATCCGGAAGTTTTTGAATTAGTTTATTGAATTCTTCTTCAAAGGCCCGAAATTTTTGTTCCCATTGATTTTTCAGCTCTTTTGTTTTATTTTCAAATTTTTGACCGGCTGCATTGATTTGCTGCAATGCTTGTTTGATAGTTAATAAATATTCTTCCCAGGCAGGTTTCAAATTTTTAAGAATATCAGTATTAATTAGATCGCTCAATGAGTTTTCTTCCAGATACTGTAAATCAATTTGTTCAATTAATCTGAATAAATTTTCAATGCTTTCTTTGATTTCAGCGTATTCTTTTTCGGAACGCCCAAATACACGTTCTTTTTCTTTGTTGTAAATATCCTGCTCTTTAAATTTTTTATCTAAACCTAAGTCTTGTAAAGCTTTCTGCCTTTCTTTAAGTTGCTTTTCTTTGTTTTTTAAGTTTTCCAGTTCGTCCAGTTTGTTGATTGCTTCTAATAATTTTTTTCGGTTTTGAACTAATTGATTTTTTATTTGATAAATGCTGTTATCCTGTGCCGGTAAAAATCTTTCGAGAATTTTTACATGGTTTTCGCGTTTTTCTGCGAATTCAAAAATTTCATTCTGTCCGAATATTTCTATTTCGGGCAAAATATCTTTGACGGATAAGTTGGATAAACTCCCGTCTTCATTTTTTATTACCAGTGGCTGTCCATAAATACGTTCAATGATGTAAGTTTTATTATATCTGCTTGAAAAAAGAGCAATACTTATTTTTCCATCAAAAAAGTTTTCCTTTAAAAGTTCTTTAGCTCTGTTTTTGGAACTTTCGGAATGATAATTCAAATCCAGCCCATAGCGTATGCACTCTATGAGCGTACTTTTCCCTGTACCCCTACCGCCAATAATAGCATTCAGGTTGGAATTGAAGTGAAGTTCTAAACCACCGTGGAAAAACGATGATTGAATTTTCAGGTGTAATAGTTTTGAATGTTCATCTTTAGGTCTTTGGGAATTTAAGCGTATTCTGGATTCTCCATCTAAGAATGCTTGTCTGAGACCTTCAATAGAAGGTTTATCCATTTTTATCCAGCAAGTAGCTAAAGGATTGGATAGGGTTTCAGGTCTTTCAATATCTTTTGCATTGATGATGGCTACTTTTCTCTCTCTGCGATAATTCGGGTCTTTGTTTTCGATGATTTGCTTGTACTTTTGATCTAACTCATCTACCGATGCCTTATTGATTTGTGCAGCCATTACAATTTTGGGATCATTCCATAAATGGGTGTAACTTCCTTTGAACAAAAGTCCGTTTTCTTCTTCTACATGTGCAGCATAAGTAATTCCGCCTGCTTCTAAAACTTTTTGAACAATTTCCTGGTAAGTAAGTGATGAATTGTCTGTTTTTTTATTAGGAAAAGCGCCTCCTTGTAATGCTCCTAATATTTGATTGAGCCAGGTGGTGTCTTTATCGGGCGGAAATAAACAAATGATATGAATTTTTTCGGCACTGCATAATTCAAAGCCCGGAAATACATAAATGCCTGCTTCGGTAAGTATTTTTCTGAGATTTTCGGTTGAGTTTACATCGCCATGCTCTGCCAAGCCAATTACTTCAATGCCTTCTTGTTGACAAATTCCCAGAATACTTTTATTATATTTTGTTTCATCAAATAATTCCCCTCCTCTATAATCGTGATTATAGCGATAGGAATTTACCTGCAAGGCACATTTATAAAATTTAGCTCCGGTTGGTTTCATACCGTATTTATTTAACATTTATACTTTACTCAATTGCCTTTATCGTTTCATCACCGCTGATATTCCTGATTTTAATTCGTTTTGGTTTTTTCTCGCTGGTGATTTTTCCGTCCCAAAAGTCTTTTGTTTTGATTCCGTCTTTTATTACATAACCCAATTTATCAATTTTAATTTCGGTGCTACTGTGCCATGGTCCCTCAGAATTTTCACAGTCGAGTGAGATGAGTTCTATGAGTTCTAAGCCTTCTTCGCTGATGCTGATAGGTTCAAACTTTTTGCCTGTGGTTAGTGATTGAAGGTTCCCCTTTTGATTAAACTCATTGATTTTCTGAATAAGCCGGTCGCTTTTAAAATTGTTAATTGTTAATGAATAATGGTTAATGGTTAGTTGTAAATTGTTAATTGTTACAGTATCGCCTGCTTTTTTATTTTCAAATAATGCCTTATCCATATTTTTATCATCATTGATAAAAACTTGCTCTCCTTTTTCATTAACCAATAACCATTGACCACTAACCATTATTTGATCTTCAAGCACCACTTCGTGAAGCAGGTTTTTCAGGTCTCGTAGTTCTACTTCAATTTCAGTGGCGTTGTTGTCTTTGATGAATTTTTCAATTTCGTTTATGTCGTCCACATCTACATAGTACACAATGACTTTTTTAGCGTTGACTTCTAAATTCTGTAATTCCTGATTGATAATGGTGTTGATGTTAGGGATATCCAAAACCTTTTCCTGTGTATTGAGCAGGTTAGGTACATATACCGGAACAGTTCCCAACTTTGCTTCTGTTATGGCACCAAACCAAAAATTGCTGATGCCGGGGACATTTCGCTGCAAACCCGGTATAAGAGTTGCCAGTTTATCCATGGTTTGTTGCGGGTTGCGGAATAAACTAACACCATCTTTTATTTCGAGGATTTGAAACGATGCTCCGGCTTGTATCAATCGATCACGGGTAGTTTGTATGCTATTTATTCCTACATCTACGTGAATAAAATTTCTACCTAAATCGTGTGCTACCTTTGCAGTAGTGCCGCTACCGCCAAAGAAATCGGCAACTATCATTCCTTTATTGCTGCTGGCTTTGATAATGCGTTCTAAAAGAGCTTCGGGTTTTTGAGTTGAGTAATCAACTTTTTCATCAACTTGCCTAACAAGTGGTATTTCCCATACACTATCGGGTATTCTACCCTCTTTTGCATAAACAATTTCTTTGCTTCCTTTTACCAATGAACTTACTTTATATTTTTTACCGTCTTCATCAGTATGATTATATCGCTTTAAAGTACTCTCGCTATATGGTAATAAAACATCATCGAGATTTAAAGTAAAATCTTCTGATTTAGAATAAATAAATATTGTATCGTGTTTTTTCTGAAAACACTTAGTAGGTATAGAGTTACCTGTATAATGCCATATAATTTCATTAATTAAATTATCTTCCCCAAAAACTTCATCCATTAATATTTTCACATAATGCCCAATATGCCAATCGAGATGTACATAAATGCTTGCTGTGTCGCTCATTATGCTTTTAATAGCCATTAGGTTTTCGTACATCCAATTTAAATAATCTTCTTTATTCCAAATATCACCATACATTTTTTCTTCAAAAGAGCGTAGTTCTTCAATGTCAAGTTGTTCTTCGGCTTTAGCAATTTTTTCGGCAAGTTTTGGATTACGTCTGATATAAACTTTTTTAGCATAATCGGCACCACTGGCAAAAGGTGGGTCAATATACACCAAGTCCACTTTTATGCCTTTTTCTTTCAGATATGCACAAGCCGAAATGCACTCTCCACGAATTACCAAATTATCACTAATGGTTAATGGTGAATGGTTAATTGTTAATGAGCGCTCGCTTGTATTTTCATTAGCCCTTAACCCTTGACCATTAACAACTTCAATGGTTTCTACTTCATAATAGGGCATACCTCTTTTAATGCGGTCGTACACCTTATTGTTTTCGCGGTAACGCAACAAGCGTTGTGTGCGGGTAATGTTGTTTAAAATGGCTTGCCCTTCAACGGTATCAGGATAGTATGGGATGTATTTTACTGGCATTTTTTTTAATTGTTAATTATCAATTATTAGTTGTTAATGTTTGCTTTGGTTGATTTGATGATTGATGTAAGTAGTTTGATTATTTCTACTGCATCATTATTGATACTATGAAATTGTTCATTGGTTAAATAGTCGGTTTCTTTTAGTAATTCGAGCCAATAGATACTTTCATTTATTTCTTTTTGAGCAATTGACATTTTATGTTTAAAATCTGCTTTGCTTTCAGAGTGTTCAGCTTCTCTAACTAATGCACCAACAGCAGTTCCACTTCTCAACAATTGTTTTGAAATCACATATTCCTTTTTTGTTTCGCACAAAAACTGATAGAGCTTTACAACTCTTATGGCAAAGGCAAAACTTTTATTCTTAATTACGTTTTCTGTCATTTCATTAACCATTTACAATTAACCATTAATCATTGAAGAACTGGTTAATCTTGTTGTTCAATTTCGCTATGTTGGCTGCAATGTCTTTGCTATCTTCCAAATAGAGGAAGTCAAAACGCTGATAGCCGAATTTTTCTCTGTTGAGTTTCAAAAACTCGGTTTCCACAAAATTTTTCTTTTTCAAAAATGTTTTATCCTGCCCATAAACAGAGCCTTTTGTTTCAATAATTAATACTTTGTGGATGGTGTTTTTTTCTTTGCGTTTTATCATGAGAAAATCGGGGGTGTATTTCCCTATGTTTTTCCAATATTTTCTCTCTTTGGCAAAACAGTTAATAAAAAATTCGGTCAAGCCACGTTCTCCATTATAGTATATTTCTAATCCTTTGTTTTTGAAATCGGATAGTTGCAAGGCTTTTTGAAGTGTTTCAATTTCAAAGCCACTACTTCCGCTACCTCCAAAGTTATAGGGCAAATAATGAAAGGTTTGATTTTTTGATTTTACAGCCAGTGAATAATCATATTTTTCACAGTAGCTCTCAAAAGGTAATACCATATCTCCAAACCCTTGCTTTGTCATCGTTTCTTTCATTTGCAGATATTCTTGATGCAATTTTTCCAAATCAATATTTACTTCTTTATTTGATTTGTCTAATTCCAAAATTTTTGCTGTGTCCGTTTTATTTGGGTAAAGTTTAGCATTCTTCTCTACCTCTGATAATCGTTCCGCAATCAAAAGTTCGGCTTGTTTTGGAATTACTTCTGTGTTAGTTTGTAAATTTCGTTTAATGCTGAAAGCCAGACGGATTTTAGATTGGATGGTGTACAGGTCGTATAACTCATTGAAATAGCGTTGTCCGTTCTTTTCATAAGTAATAGTTTTGAATATCTCTTTCAGCTGTTTATCATATTGGTGCAACAGTGATTCAGAAATTAAGCCGAAACTTTCTCTTGAAATTTCAAAAAGCCACTGGTTGAAATTAGCAAAAGAGATTCCGGTTTCATTGATAACATCAATTTCACCTGTGTCAATATTGGCAATGTCGCTTGTTGTTATCAGTGCAGATGCTTTAAAATTTTCAATGTTTTTAAGCAATGCTTCTAGTTTAGCTTCTGTATTCGGTGTTTTTTCTTCTTCAATTGCCTGATAGGTTACTTTCATTTGATAAAAATCCACTTTCGGCAATTGTAAAAACTCCATTCTCGAATAACGGGGCAAATATTCAATAGCAGCTTCTCTTCGCGTTCTGTTTATTTCGTCAATACTGGTGTTTTGTTCCTGTTTTAATTGTTTGTTCAGAATTTCCGCATTCTCTTTATTTAACCATATCAAAGCGGTTTCGTCTTTGCCTTTATCCACCTGGCGTAAACACCTGCAAGAAGTTTGTAAAACCATATTTTGAGGGCTGTCGCCTTTTTGAGAAAGTATTACGCCTGTTAAACTTTTACAGTCCCAACCTTCTTTACCTACCTGTACCAAAAGGATATACCGCTTTTGGGAAACAGGTAAATCCAATGAACGAAACTCTAATTCGCTTCCTTCAGGTTGCGGATGTGCTTTGTTTCCTTTATGAAAGCGTAAAATCTCATTGGGATTTATTTTCAATTCGCCTGTAAGGAACGGATAAACTTCTTCCTCTAATACTTCAATATTGCTGCAATAGATAGCAACTTTTGCAATCGTTCCGTTTTCGTAAACCTTGTTTTTGTATTGGTTGTCGAAATCCTCAATGCCTTGTTTAATAATTTGGAAACGGTCAAGGTTTTGCCCGATTTTTACTGTTGGTGTTTTTAAAAACTTTTTAATAGCTGTAACTAAAGGATAATAATAAACCGTGTTGGTTATTTGAGTAAATTTAAACTCAAAATCTCCTACTTTTATTTTTTCTGCATTGGGTAAATAAGGTGTACCTGAAAAACCAACAACAGTTGTGATGTTGCCTTTGCTGTGCCAGTAATTAACAGCTTGTCTTAATTTGATGTCATCCGTAGCTGCATGGTGGACTTCATCTATAAAAATTGACAAATTGGGGATTTTGCCAAATAAGCGTTTCAGGTCGTTGGTTGTATCTTTCTCCTCCTCATCCAATTCAAGTTCTGTCTGAGCATTAAACTTAAAGCTTTCCAAAATCACTTTTTCGGCATTTACCACAAATACTTGTCCGAATGGATTGGGCAGGCAGGCATTTACTTTTTGAGCATTCGGATTTCTTGCCTTGTTACTTTTCTTTGCTGTTTTCTGTTCATCCAGCACTTCAAACTTTAAAATTTTTTTCAGATTGCTTGCCGATGGTTCGGGTAATACCCAAGAAGGGTCAAAGTTTTCAATGGTTTTTAAACTCGGAACAATGGAAGATTTTAAGCCCGAAGGAATAAGCACTAAAAAGTTGTGAGCAAATGCTTTGTTGTTGGGTTCATTGTGTGCAAAATACAAGTCCAAATAGATGAAAGCAGCCATCAGGAATGTTTTACCTGCCCCCATTGGCAAACTCATTAAATAGTCGGCATAGTTTACATTGTAGAAAATGCTTTTAATGATGGTGTCATAATCCAGAGAAGCAGGATTTGCTTTAATTAACTTTTCCAGTTCGGGGATATATGTTCCGTTACCGTTTTTCTGTCTTGTAAAATCAAAGAGAGCAAAAGCATTTCTGTTTTGGGTTAAATATTCTCTGGCAATCTGATTGATGTCAAGCCTTGCAAGGTCAGTTTCTTTGGTAAAAAAAGCCTCTGAAAACAGTTGCCAAAGTGGTTTATTCTGTCCTTGTATTTTCAGGAACAGGTATGTTTCAATAGCTTCAATTTGCGTATCACGCAAATGTCCTTTGTCTCGGATATATTTAACCAAATCACGAATGGTGCAGTCGTCAGACTGCAACCATTCGTTTTTCTTTTGTTGTATGATATAATGAAGCATTACTTTTTCTTGTATTTAATTTTTTGTTCCGCTGCTTTCAGCACTTTATTAGCCAAATTCTCGTCTTGTATTTCATCAGCAACTTTGTCACTCAGCCACGCAACCAAAAGTTCTTCTTTGTCTAGCTTGTAGAATTTGGCAAATTTTAACACCTGTTCTTTGGTCGGTTTTCTGTCTCCCCGTTCAAACTTGCTGATGATAGCTTGGTCAATTTCCATTTCGGCAGCTACCTGTCGAAGGAACAATCCTTTTTCTTCTCTTGCTTTTCTGATTATGTCACCGAAGCTATTCATAAGACAATATATGTTTTGACAATACTGGTCAAAAATAAGTATTATTTTCCGATTGTTAGTCCGTGCGTTGGAAAAAATTTAGCTCTTTTGGTTTTGCGAAGGGTTGGCTTTGTGGGTAGGGCAAAACCAAATGTGCATTTTGTGCGGTTGGCATAGAATTTCAAAATTTTTGTACGGTGGGAAAAACAATCAAAATACAGAAGCGTAGGCAATGAGGGTTGGCTTACTCGTTGTCCGTTTATTGTATCGTTTCTATGTCTGTGTTCACCTGTCAAAAGGTTTACTTTTTCTCAATTTTTAGTCGTCCGTGTCTGTTGTGTTGTGTCGTTTTACGCTTGCTGGCAACTCGTTTATAAGTATGATAAAACCATACAATACTTCCTAAATTAGACGGATATGTATGATTTTACATCATACTAATAATTGCAAAGTTAAAGAAAATATTACAAATTATCAAATGGACTTTTAATTTTTTGTAAACGTTTTTCAGATACGTGGGTGTATATCTCAGTAGTCTTTGAACTTTTATGACCTAAAAGCTCTTGGATAAAGCGTAAATCAGTCCCTGATTCAAGCAAGTGTGTTGCATAGCTGTGTCGAAGCCAATGCAAGGTTACGGGTTTTCTAATGTTACTTTTCGAAAGAGCCTGTTTTAATACGCTTTGCAGACTTTGTTCCGAATATTGATCGCCCTCTTTCTGCCCCTCAAACAACCATATTTTAGGCCGATACATTTTATAGTATTCCCGAAGCATTTCTATAGTTTTGTCCGAAATAGGTACCTGCCTATCTTTATATCCTTTTGAATTCCGAATAATAAGCATATGACGTTTAGAGTCCACATCGCCAATTTTTAAGTTCAAAAGCTCGCTGCGTCTTAGTCCACATGCATATATCAGGCTCAGCATGGTGCGATGCTTTATGTTTGCCGGGGCTTGGAGTATGGCTTTTACCTCCTCTTTGCTCAGCACATTGGGTAATTTGTGTTCGCGACGTGGGCGTTGCAACTTCTCAACCTCTATTTTGCTTTGGCGTATTTCCCTAAAGTAAAGTTTTAGTGTATTAACTACCTGGTTTTGACACGAGAAGCTATAGTTGTGCTTTAGTATATACTGGTTTACAAATAAAACAACATCGTCGTTGGTCAATTCTAAAACAGGCTTATAGTCGAAATAATTGAGAAAAACATCCAAAGCATCAGTATAGGTTTTGATTGTATTGGGACTATAACGTTTAAAGCGGAGCCATTTTTCAAACCTTCCTTTTTCTTGCAGAATATCTATTAGGGATTCATCTTTGTTTGATAGATGCGGTAGATTCTTTATATCCAACCAAGCTACACCTTTGAATGCATTAAATGCTTTGTGTAAATTAAACTGCATAATAGATAAGTACCAATATTTTTTGGTGGCACTCCAGCGAGCATTGAGTTCGGCTTTGAGTATTTCAATCAGTTGAATATCTTTTTCAAAGATAAAGCTAATAACTTGCTCGTTGCGGTGACTATCAACTTTTAGAATTATATTCTTCATTTTTATCCCCAATTAATCATAAGGGAAAAACTGTATCTATTTTTAATCAAACCTTAAATAAAATGACATGTTTTTTTAAATTTTATTCTACAGCTCCGCCCTTTCACTTACAGTTTTGTAAGCTAAAAAGAGCTTTTATGCAATGCCTGACAAGCATTTTACTTTGTCGATGTTACAAATGTAAAACAAAGATTAACAAAAATCAAGAGATAAAAATATTTTTTTCTTTTTTTAATTTTATTGTAAATAATCTATTTTAAAAATAAAATACTTTATTAAAAAAAATATCCGCTTTAAGCGGATATTTTTTTATGAATAGAATACTAATAAATTATTTAATTCCTAATTTCTTTTTTACTAGTGGTAATATATCATCTGCATCTTTAGGATAATATAGGAGTGAGCCGGTTCCTGTATCAAATATATAGGTATAACCATTTTCTTTAGATACATCTTCAATGGCTTTTTTAGCTTTGTCGATAATAGGTTTTAAGAGTTCTTGTTCTTTTTTCTGCAAATCTTGTTGTGCATTAGCTTGAAAAGTTTGAATACGTTGTTGCAATGAGGTTAGTTCTTCTTCTTTATTTTTTTTGATGAGATCGGTAAATGTATCCTTTTTTTCAAGGTATTCGTTGTATTTTTTCTCAAGCTCTTCTTGCATGGCTACTAATTGATCTTCTAATTGTTTTGAATAATCTTGTAATGTTTTTTGAGCTTGAGCCTTGTCTGGCATAGCATCTAATAAATCGTTAGAATTTAAGTGCCCAAACTTAACTTTTTGTTGCGAATATCCTGTTGCAACTAGTCCTGTAATAATAAGAATTAAAAATACTTTTTTCATAGTGCTTAATTTTTTTTTTGCAAAGATAATGATTTAATTTTTATATCCTAACTTTTTTAACACCTCATCGCTTTTATCGAGTTTAGGGTCGGTATAAAGCATATTAGCATTGCCAGCTGTATCAAAAATAATAGCATAATTTCCTTGTACGGCAATGTCTTTAATGGCGTTGAATACTTCATCTTGAATGGGTTTAACGAGTTCTTGACGTTTTTTGAATAAGTCGCCATCTTTACCAAAGTATTTTTTTTGAAGGTCTTTAGCTTCTTTTTCTTTGGCAATGATTTCATTTTCTCTTTTTGTTTTCATTTCTTCGGTTAAGAGTACTTTTTCGGCTTGAAAATCTTTGTACATTTTATCGACTTGTGCGTAAATGTTTTCGATTTCTTTTTGCCAATCGGCTGATATTTTATCGAGTTGAGCTTGTGCTGCTTGGTAAGCAGGAATGTTTTTTAAAATATAATCGGTATCCACGTATCCAAGTTTTTGGTTTTGTGAATACATGAGTCCTACTGTTAGTAGAACATAAGCTAAAGTAAAGATGATTTTTTTCATAGCTAAAACTATTTAAAGGTTAAAAATTCTGTCCTATAATAAAATGGAATTGGCTATGATTTTCTCCTGGTTGAACAGCATCGTCGAAGCCATAACCCCAGTCAACTCCTAATTTACCGAACATGGGTAAGAATATTCTAATACCAACACCTGCAGAGCGTTTTAAATCGAATGGATTAAATTCATTAAAGTTAGTAAAGCAGTTTCCACCTTCGGTGAAAGCTAATACATAGAAAGTAGCATTGGGGTTGAGTGAGAGGGGGTATCTTATTTCGAAGCTATACTTATTGTATATGTTACCTCCTTTTAGTGGAGTAATCGATCCATTGCCATATCCACGTAGAGCAATCGTTTCTTTACCATATAAATTATATGATATGAGGCCATCGCCGCCCATGTTGAATCCTTCGAAAGGAGAGAAACCGTAGTCTTTGTTATACATTGCTAAAAATCCAAATTCAATTTTGGAGTTTAGTATCAAATCTCCTGCCAATCTTGTTATAAAAGACGATTTAAATGACCATTTATGATATTCAATCCATTTATATTTTTCTTTATCAGTCAATGTAGAATAATCTTTGTTGCTTAATAGTGAATAAGGTGGTGTAAGCTGAACGCTCAATGATATATCGGAGCCTCTACGTGGATAAATGGGTTGATCGATGCTGCTACGTCCGAAAATGGTTCTAAAGCTTATATTTTTGCTATTTCCATCGGAGAATGAGAATAAATAACCGTATTTATAATTATTAAGTTGATAGTTTTGATAGCTAAGTTCATTGTATAGAGTAAAGAAATCGTCGGGCCATTTGAGTCTTCGACCAATACCGGTAGAAACGCCTAGTATATTCATAGCTTGTCTGTTTGCATCACCTCTGGCAATGCCATTTGATTGTACAATGTAATAGGTTGAGAGTGAAAGTGAATTGGGTTTTTTACCACCAAGCCAAGGTTCAACAAACGAAGCTGTGTACGATTGATAATAAATACCATTGGTTTGTGCTCGTAAACTTAATCGTTGTCCGTCGCCAGCGGGGAGGGGCGCCCAAACTTTTTTGTTAAAAATGTTTTTTATGCTAAAATTGTTAAAGGCGACACCTAAGGTACCGACAATCATACGAGCCCCCCAGCCTCCCGAGAGTTCGATTTGGTCGGATGGTTTTTCTTCGAGAATGTATTCTAAATCAACGGTTCCATCGGCTGGATTGGGGGTTGGTTTAACATCCATTTTTTCGGGATCGAAATATTGCAAAGCAGCTAATTCACGCATTGTACGCATAACATCGGAACGACTATATAATTGACCTGGTTTGGTGTATATTTCACGACGAATTACGTGTTCATTTGTTTTTGAGTTCCCTGTTATTTTAATATTATTTATGGTAGCTTGTTTGCCTTCATATACTCGTAGTTCTAAATCTATAGAGTCGTTTTCTATTTGAGTTTCAACAGGGGTAATGTTAAAAAACAGGTATCCATTATCTTGATATAGCGACAATATGCTGTTTTGGTCGGTAAACAATCTTTCTTCTAATAGTTTTTGGTCATAAACATCTCCCTTTTTTATAGCTAAGAAATGATTTAGTGTATCGGTGCTATATTTAGAGTTACCAACCCATTTTATGTTTCTGAAATAATACTTATTACCTGGTTCTATCCAAATTTTTATACCTAAGGTTTTGTCAGATGTGATGTAAACAGTATCTTTATTTATTCGAGCATCTCTATAGCCGAAACTGTTGAGTTTTTCTATTACTTTTTGTTTATCGTCGGAGTATTTGTCTTCGTAAAAACGTGAAGTTTTAAAAATTCTGTACCATTTTTTGACTTTAGTTTCTTTCATTGCAGAGCGAAGGTTGATGTATGGCGATGCTTTAAATATTAGCAATCGACTTCTATTTTGGCTTAACGATGCGTCAAAAAGTTTTTTGTTATTGATGATTTTGTCTCCTATAAATAGAATTTCACTTATTTTATATTTTTTGCCTTTTTCGACATTAAATGTAAGAATAATATGGTTGGCTAAAGCGGTATCGGGTATTTGACTAACGTTTACTTTGCAGTTGTAAAAGCCTTTTTCATAAAAGTGTTTACGAATAATGTATTTTGTGGTTGAGAGTGTATTTTCGGTAACTTGATTGCCTCTAACTAACCTAATTTTTTCGCGTAAATCATCAGCTTCGCCTTTACTAACGCCGTTAAATGAGAATTTACTAAGGCGTGGTCTTTCTTGAAGTTGAAAGGTTAAAAAGGCAGTTTTTCCTATAGTTTTATTTAAAACAACAGTTATATTTGAGAATAATCCTTGATCCCATAGTTTTTGTATGGCTTGTGTAATTTTATCGCCTGGAATATCGATGGAGTCTCCAACTTGTAAACCTGCAATGTTGGCTAAAACTCCTTCGTCGAGGTATTGAATTCCGCTAAATTGGATACCTCCGATTTCAAATTTTTGAGGACTTTCGTAATCGATCGTTTCGTTTTGCGAAAGTAATACATTATTTAATAGTAAAAGTATAAAAATATAAATTCCCCACCTGCTGTTCTTCATAATTATTTAGAATTAATTTGTTCGGTTGTTTTGCCAAAGCGACGTTCTCTTTTTTGAAAATCTATAATGGCATAGTAAAAGTCTTCTTTTGTAAATTCAGGCCATAGGGTTGGTGTAAAATATAATTCAGTATATGCTAATTGATAAAGTAAGAAATTACTAATTCGATACTCTCCACTAGTTCTTATGAGCAAATCGGGATCGGGTATGGGATATGAATTAAGGTGTTGTTGAATAGTTTGGTCGGTAATATCTTCGGGTTGTAATTGGTTGTTTTTTATTTTATAAGCAATATTTTGAACCATATCTTTAATTTCCCATCGGGAGCTATAACTAAGCGCTAAGGTAAGGGTTAAACGTGAATTTGATGCTGTTTCGTTTATGGTTTTTGTTAATTTTTCATAAACCTTGGGTGGAAGTTGTGTCAAATTTCCAATAGCATTGAGTTTAATATTATTCTTATTAAGAGTAGGTAATTCTTTATTGATGGTTTCTACTAATAAATTCATTAACGCATTAACTTCGTCTTGTGGGCGGTTCCAGTTTTCAGTTGAAAATGCATATAAAGTAAGGTATGGAATACCAAGTTCAGCAGAAGCTTCGGTAACATTTCGAACCGATTCTGTACCTTTATTGTGTCCGAAAATTCTTGATAGTCCTTGTTTTTTTGCCCAACGTCCGTTACCATCCATAATAATGGCCACGTGTGTAGGAAGTTTATTTTTGTCTATTTGTTCTAATAAATGATTACTCCCATGCATTGCAAATTTCCTCTGTTAATCTGATTTTATATGTTAAAAAGAATCCCAAAAAGGCATAATAATCTTTTTGATGATAATATGCTATTTGTTTGTTTAATAGATAATTATGTTCGGTGGTTGTGGTTGGTAGAGTTTTGTACCACGATAAATTATCTAAACCATCGGTGAATGTTTTTCGATATGCCCATTCTATACCTACTCCGAGGCGAGGTGCTAAATTTGCTTTAAGTCCAATTCCAAAGGGTATGGCAGGTTGGTAAACATGGTCGGCGTATGAGGCTATTAAGAATGTAGCTCCTGTAAAAACGTAGGGTGTCCATTTTTTCTTTTTATCTCCTTGTCGATAGGGTAGAAAATTAAGTTCTAATTGGGCTGTTGTTTCAACTATGGGAGTTGAAAATTTTGCGTGTCGATAATGTTGGTATTGAAATTTTGAATTATCATCGTTACCTTTTAATCCGCCTGTAAAAATACCTCCTCGTATTGCCCAACGAGTATGAAAAGCATAGCGAATAAAGCCTCCATATGCAAATTGGGGTGAATATAATAGTTTCGATGTATTTATTTCGCCTTGATAATAGGAGGTACCTGCATATAATCCAAAATCAAGATTTTGTTGAGCATGTATTGTTTTAATTTTTACAATACAACATAGTATAAGGGAGGTTACAATATATTTAATCTGTATGTTAGACATATTAGAATTTAGGTAAACCACTTCGTGCGGTTTTTAATTTATAAGTAAATATTAGCGATATTGTTGCATAGGAGTCGCGAGCCTTAGAATGTATGTCTGAAAAACCATCGAGGTAATCGGTTGTTGTATAACGTTGTCCAAACTCAATACCTATGGTAGTTCTACGGTTAAAACCATATCTAAAACCAATTCCTATAGGTATTACAGCATTAAATTTACTAAAATGTTCGTTTTTATTTGTATGAAAATCTTTATTAGTAGTATGAGGATTAAAATAAATTCCTCCAACACCAATAAAAACGTAGGTGTTAATATACATGAGTTTAAATCGTCGTAAATTTTGAAAAGTATAGCGAGCTCCAAGTCGTTCTTTTAAAATGGAATATTCGCCTTGGATGGAAGGTTCAAAAAAACCGCTATAAAAACTTGCATTTCTGTTTCTACGTGGTTCGTATTCGGTATAGGTATCGCTGCCATTTAATCGTCCGTAAATAAAATTTAATTTTAGTGCAAATTTTTCTTTAACTTTATAACGAATGCCAACAGCCAAGTTATATCTCGTACCACGTAAATCGATATCGCCTAAAAAATGGGTTCCGGGTTTATTGGCGCCTCCTAATTCTCCATAAAAGAGTGTTGGACCGCAAGATGCAAAAAGTTCATATCGTGTACGTTTCCAACGTTGTGCTTCTATGGTGTTAATTAAAAGCAAAAAAGATATTATGATGAATCCAATTTTTTTCATTTACCTAAATTTTGGTAGTCCTCCTCTGGTTGTATAAAGTTTATATGTTAAATTGAGAATAAGAAACATGTAAGCATCTTTATCTTTGGCATCGCCACGTTGTTGGTATGCGGCAGTTTGGTTGGGAAAAGTGTGGTCTGATGGATCGGCTAAATATGCAGCTACATCGCCTCGAGCTTCTCTTATCATTTGGTTGTCGAAATAGGTTGTGCTTACGTCGTCGATGTAATCTGAAAAAGTTTTTCTGGCTCCAAATTCTATACCAATATTAAGACGTCTGTTCAGTCCGTATTTGAATCCTATGCCATATGGTATGCACATACTTATTCTTGAATATTTTTTACGTGTGGGAACTAAGCCTTGTCCTTCCGTTCCTAATGGTTGTAATGCATACCATTTACCATTGTACTTGTTTTTAGGATTAAAATAAATAACGCCAAATCCGACAAAAAAGTATGTATTGGTTTTAAATCCTTTAAGACCTCTAACACGACGAAGATTATAACGATGTCCTTGTTTTTCGCGAATTATAGAATATTCAAATTGGTTAGAAAATTCTGCTATTGGCGAGCGAAAAGCAAGATTTCGATAATGCCTAAATTGCTCATTAGTAAGTTTATCGTCACCTCTAAGCCAACCATAACTTAGCATGGTTTTAGAAGATATGGTTTCGGTTATGCGGTAACGGATACCTATACTCAGTAATGGGCGGGTCATAGAAAACTCTAAATCACGAACAAAATTGGTGCCCTCTTGATCGGCACCTCCTAATTCTCCTAAAAAATTGGTTGCTCCAAGACCATAAAAAACTTCATATCGCATTCTTTTCCATCGGGATGAAGATTGTGAAAAAGTCAAATTTGACCATAAAGAAAATAAAAACAATATTAGTAATGCTCCTTTCATGGAGATTATGAAGTTTCAAAATTTGAAGTCAAAAATATATATTTTAAATTTTATTACAAAAGATTTGGTAAAAAAATACTTGAATTTTTATCAAAATAAATTAATTACGTTTATCAAGTCCCCACATTAATTTGTTTTTCAAAGTGTTAAAAAAATTGTATTCAGGACAATGGAGTAAATTGGTTTCTATATCCGCTTTTGAGATAGTAAAAGTAGCATTTATCGGAACTGATGTTGATTTATGATCTAATGATATCATGCAATGATCAGATCTACCAGTTACTTTAAGGGTTATAATACAAGAATCTGGAACAATAAGTGGTCTGACATTAAGATTATGTACGGCAATAGGAGTAATAACAAAGCTTTTAGAGTCGGGGTGAATAATGGGACCTCCCGCCGATAATGAATATGCTGTACTACCAGTAGGAGTTGCAATTATAATACCATCGGCCCAATAAGTATTTACATGAATTCCATTTATGAGCAAATCGATAGTAATCATTGAAGAAGAATACATTTTGTGAATTGTAAATTCATTTAGGGCATAGTCGAAATCTGTTTTGTTGTTTTCTGTTTCGAGCTTAAGCATCGTTCGTTTATCTATCGAATATTTGCCTCTAAAAATATATTGTAGAGCATTGTCTATATCATTAAAGTTTAAATTTGCCAAAAATCCTAATCGACCTGTATTTATACCCAAAATGGGAATGTTTTTGTTTTTTACTAAATGAACTGCTTCTAAAAGTGTACCATCGCCACCAATTACGATTAACAAGTGGATGGGACGTTTAATTTCGTCTAATTGACGATATGAAAATAATTTGCTGCGTTCGATATTTATTAAATCTTCTTTATCAATATTTTGGAAAAATGCATCATGTATAAAAATATCTTTGTTAAATTTTTGAATAGCATTGATAACGCTTAAAATATCTTTGATAGAGGATTTTAAATGTAAATTAAAATATAATAAAATTGTATTCATAATTTATATAAATGTTGAAAAATGAAAAAATATTCCTTTTTGTTTAAAATTATTAAATGAAAATTCTGTTCTGAATGCAATGTCATAGTAGGTAACAAAGTCTATGCCTATACCGTAGCCATACAACCATTGATTGGTAAGTGGTTCGTTGTATTCGTTTACAACATAACCGGCGTCGCCATTGAGGGATAAATAGAATGCATAATGAAATTTTGCAAATCGTTCGTTTTTTAGTTTGTATATATTTTTGATATGAGGTTTGATTATTTGAAAGCGTATGCTATTAGAACTTAATATAAAGCCTTTGCCATCGATAACGTATAATTCAAAACCACGTGGATAGGTATTGTAACCAAAGGCTTTGGAAAATAAATATGATTTTTCGTCTATTGTTTTGTAGGAAAATGTTAGACCGTGTGCATTGAAAATTCTTGATTTAACTTGATAAAAAAGTGCTGTTTTTATATATGTTGTTGTTATATTAGTATTTTTTATACCTAATCCATCTATTGTTATATCTGGATTGATAAGAAAGCCTTTGAGTGGATACGATACTGAATTCGTTTTATCGAATAAAAAAGAGTAATTAATGGACGGATATTCAAGATGTTTTAGATTATGGTATATAAAATTGTTATTTAATACATATAAACTGTCGTGAATACTATAACTGCTGTATGATATTTGAACTTGATGCCATGTATGAAGTTTGGGTCTATATGAAAAAGTAATGGAATAATCGGTATTAGTATAAAGGTATTGATTGCCAAATACATAAAGAGGCTTATTGTTTTCATTATTGTAAGCTACTTGTTTTTGACGATAATACAGTGTTTTTATTTCAATTCCCCAATAGGGACTTTGAAATATATGGGGTACGGTGTATGCAAATCCAAATTGTTCTCTAAAACCAAAGCGGGCAATAGCTCTAATGAGTTCGTCTCTTCCTCTAAAGTTTGCTTGAGCAATAAAAAAACCATAATTTATTTTATTATAATCTTTTTCATATATCCATGTATTCACATTTCGTGAAGCTTGTTCAAAAACAGGTATAGGCCATAAATACCAGCGTTCAGTTACTTGTATTAAAATATTTGTCTTTTCGTTTTGTGTATTGAGTGTATCGATATTAGCAAAATTAAAAAGAGAAGTTTTTAGTAAATTATTTTGAGCATTTTCAAATGTTTTCTTTAAATATGGCAGCCAAAGTGTATCACCTCTTTTAAAAGGAAGCTCACGTTCAATAATAAAAGGTTTTGTTTTTTTATTACCTTGTATAAAAATATCGTTTACTATGACATATTGACAAAATAATATATTAGCATATAATAAAAATAATGTAAATAATATTTGATATTTAAAATTCATTTAATATTTAAATATTTAAATATCTTAAAAAGGAATCGAGTCTGTCTTGATAAAACTGATTTAAATCAGAGTTGTCCATAAAAGTATTTTTTATAATGTAATTATGACGATTTAACGAAGCAATGATTCTGCTAATATCGTCTTTATTAATTTTGATGGTAACATCGATTTGAGTAGTTTCTTCGCATGATGAAATGTATAAACTTATTATTTTTGCATCTTCACTTTCAACAATTTGGGCAAGTTCTACTAATGAATAATCGCGAATATTCATTTCTAAAACTAAAATAGCACCTGTTTGTTCAATATTAGTAACTTTTGCTAAGCCCACTAATAGGTCGTGTAGGGTGATAACGCCTATAAATTCTTTTTTTTCATTCAAAACGGGTATTAACGTGAGTTTGTAACGTGCTACTTTTTCGGCAACTTCAAAAATATGTTGTTCAGCAAAAACATAAGGTGTAGATATTGATAATGGATGGTTCCCGATGGGTTCTTCGGGAGTGTTTAGGTCGTAAATATCATTGTCGGAAATGAGTCCAAGTAGCTCTTTTTCGTTAACAATTGGAAGATGCGAAACACGTGCTATTTCCATCCATTGAAGCGCTTGCGTACCGGTATCGGAGGTCTTTAATGACGGTACTATTTCTGATATTAAATCTTTTGCAATCATTTTGAAAAAATTAATTCTAACCCTACCTTTGCGTTAAAAAAAGTTATGGTAAAGTTGAGCGTAAATATAAATAAAATTGCAACACTAAGGAATGCTCGTGGTGGAAATATTCCAAATGTTTTAAAAGCAGCCGTCGATTGCGAAAAATTTGGAGCACAAGGTATCACTGTACATCCTCGACCCGATGAACGCCATATACGATATTCGGATGTATATGAAATAAAAAAAGCCATTACCGTTGAGTTTAACATAGAAGGTTATCCAAGCGAAAAATTTATTAAATTGGTGTGCGATGTTAAGCCTGCACAGGTTACTCTTGTTCCCGATCCACCCGATGCTCTTACCTCTAATGCTGGATGGAATATACAAAAAAATATGGATTTTTTAAAATCGGTAATTAATATTTTTCAAAAGGAAGGAATTAGAACCTCCATATTTGTCGAAACTGACTTAGATAACATCCGTTTGGCAAAGAAAACAGGAACCGATCGTATAGAACTATATACAGAACCTTATGCCTCTCAGTTTATTATCAATAAAGAAGAAGCTGTTTTGCCATTTGTTCGAGCTGCAAAAGTCGCATTAGAAGAAGGTTTAGGCATCAATGCTGGTCATGATCTAAATTTAGATAATTTAGCATATTTTGTAGAAAAAGTCCCAGGATTACTCGAGGTTTCTATTGGGCATGCTCTTATTAGTGATGCGCTTTATTTTGGATTGGAAAAAACAATAGAAATGTACCTTGCTCGTTTGAAAAAAAATTAACCTCCTACATTATAAAAACCTCTGCTATTATTTATTTTTCCTGATTTGGGTTTTTCTTTTACAGCTTTAATGAGGGCTTCTTCGAAGCCCAATTGGCGGATGTTGTATTTCTGATTGCTAAAAAGGCAAGGCATAAGGTATCCGTCGGCTGTAAGCCGTAAACGGTTACAGGTAGCACAATGACCTCCTTCGCCACCTTCGACTTGACTAAAAGTCCCGTCCGAAAGATTCATCATATGGATGAATCGCACTTGGAAACCGTGTTTATAAGCAAATGCCGCAACTTCTTGAGCATCGGGTTCGTTTGAATGTTGTTTTATGACTACATTTAGCTTTATTGGAAACAGACCCGCTTCTTTGGCGGCAAATATGCCTTTTAATACTTTATCAAGATTCCCAATTCGTGTAATTTGATTAAATTTTTCTTTATTTAAAGTATCTAAACTAATATTGATACGCTTTAGTCCAGCTTGTGCAAGTGGTTGAGCCAATTCTTCCAAAAAATATCCATTGGTTGTCATAGAAAGATCGTCAATGCCCTTAATTTTACTAATCATTTCGGTAAGAGTAACAATTCCTTTTCTCACCAAGGGTTCACCTCCGGTAAGACGTACCTTATTTATTCCATATTTTGCAGCAATTTCGACAAAATGGGCAATTTCTTCAAAACGTAAAATATTTTCGTGTGGAATAAATTGTACACCTTCTTTGGGCATACAATAGGTACATCTAAAGTTACATTTATCGGTAACCGAAATGCGTAGATAGTTGATACGACGATTATATGAATCGAACAGTAACATAGGTGTCTGTGGGAACTATTGTTGTATGTTGTGGAATAATAATGAATCCATGGGCTGAGTTTAAAGCAAACAAATGAGCCGAACCATGATATTCTACGGGGTAAACTTTATTGTCTTCAATTCTTACAGGAATAAGGCTTGTACGTTCGGCTTTTTTGCGTCGATATTCGTGAGCTAATGGTAAAAAAGCTGTTTGAGGATGGTATGAGTGTCCCATTATCTTATAAATAAAGGGTTTTACAATTAATTCAAATTGCATAAACGATGAGACCGGATTACCTGGTAATCCAAAACAATATTGGTTACCTTTTCTTGCCATAAGTGTAGGTTTACCAGGCTGTACAGCTATGGTGTGGAAAATAATATTAAAATTGAGTTGTTGGAGTGCTTGCGGTATAAAATCAAAATCGCCCATAGAAACACCGCCACTAAAAATTAGAATATCGCTTTGTTTTAACATTTTTTTTATGTGAAAGATGGTTTGGTCAATGTCGTCTGCTATGATACCGTTGTATGTCGTTTCAAGTCCAATTTTATTACATTGTGCTATGAGCTGATAAGCATTAGAATTACGTATTTGTACATCGTTAGGAGTATTTTCTGGCTCTATTAGTTCGCTTCCGGTTGATGATATCGATATTTTGGGTTTTTGGAAGACTTTTATGGTTGTTTTACCAATGGTTGCAAGAGTAGCAATTTCTTGTGGACGTATAAGGGTGCCTTTATGTAAAACTACTTCTCCATTTTTTACATCTTCTGAAGCAAATCGTATATTGGGTTTATTTTCGATATTTTTGATAATAACTTTTCCTTCTTGGTTAAGGCTGGTATCTTCAATTTTGGCGACATAATCAGCATTATCGGGTATACGTGCTCCTGTCATTATTTTTACACATTCACCATGTTTTAATTGAGCAATAGGACTACTACCAGCTTGCACCGTTTGAACAATAGTAAGTGGCAGGTTTGCATCTTCACGTCTAAGCGCATAACCATCCATTGCAGACTTGTTAAAAGGAGGAATATCAATATCAGATGTTATATCTTCGGCTAAAATTCGGTTAAGAGATTGGCGAAAATTTATTGGTTCTATTCCCAAAATACTAGCATTTTTCAATGCAAGTTCTATCGCTTTTTCGAGCTGTATCATTTTTTTGTGGCAAAGATATTTAATTTTAAACGAAAAAATGAAGATGTAGTTGTTTGAATAAATGTTAAAAAATAAAGAAATATTTGTTTATAACTTATAAATTAGCGGTGTTTAATCAATATGAAAATTAGATAGATTTGTAACCAAAAAATATATGTATAACATTGGTATTATTGGTGAAGGGAGTTGGGGAACAGCATTATTAAAAATTCTCCAACAAAATGGACATTTTGTTCATTGGCTTGTTCGTGAAAAAGAAATGCGTGAATATATTACACATAATTATCATAACCCTTATTACTCTAGCGATGTAGAAATTTATATGGATCAATGTAAAATGTATGAGTCGGTACATGACTTATTAAAAGAATGCAATTTAATTTTTTTAGTTCTTCCTTCTGCATTTACCGAAACGTTACTAATCGAATTGACTATAGAAGAAGTAAAAGATAAATATTTTTTTTCCGCAACAAAAGGAATATTACCAGATTCGAGTTTGACAGTTACACAATATTTACAAAAAAAATTATATATTTCTGATGAAAACATTGGTTTTATAAGTGGTCCATCGCATGCAGAAGAAATTGCTCGTGAACGGTTGACGTATTTAACCATTATGTCAAAAAATAATGAATTGGCTCTTAATGTTTCTGCATTGATGGCTAACAGATATATTACTACAAAAGTTAATTCAGATGTTTTAGGGGCAGAATATGCAACAGCAATTAAAAATATTATGGCGATAGCTTCGGGAATTGCTCATGGCTTAGGATATGGCGATAATTTTATTGCTGTTTTGGTATCGAATGCATTAAAAGAGATGGAACGGTTTATTTCTAAACTTGTTCCATATAGCAGAAATATAAATGATTATGTTTATTTGGGCGATTTACTTGTTACATGCTATTCGCAGTTTAGCCGCAACAGAACACTTGGTATCATGTTAGGAAAGGGTTATTCTGTAAAAGCAGCCCAACTCGAAATGAATATGATAGCCGAAGGTTATTTTGCTGTTAAAAGTATAATAGAAATAGCTAAAACATTTCAAATTGAAATGCCCATATGCCAGGCTGTATATCATATTTTATATGAACGTTATTCCCCCTCTGTTGAAATGCGATTATTAACCGATAAATTATATTAAAATATGGAAATGATTGATTTAAACACCGATTTTGTATATTCATTTATTTCGAAAGATAAAATTAATGAACGTAAAGATGAAGCATACCAACATTTATTAGCATTAAAAAATAAAACTGGAAAAGGCAACGATTTTTTAGGTTGGGTCGATTTACCAGAAAATATAAGCCATGATGAACTTAAAAAAATAGAAACAGTTGCAAATGAATTAAGAAAAAAAATAGATATATTGGTAGTAGTCGGAATTGGTGGTTCATACTTAGGGGCACGTGCGGTTATCGAAATGTTATATCATAATTTTAATAATCTTTTGCCTAATCGAAAAAATCCTATTATTTTATATGCAGGCCAAAATATGGGCGAAGATTACCTTTATCAGTTACTTGAAATTTTAAATGATTATGAATATGGTATAGCTGTTATATCTAAATCGGGAACTACTACAGAACCGGCTATTGCATTTAGATTATTAAAACATCATATCGAAAATAAATACGGTAAAGAAGAAGCACGAAAGCGTATTGTTGCTATTACCGACAAAGAAAAAGGCGTGTTACTAGAACTGGCCAAATCGGAGAACTACGAACGCTTCGAAATTCCTGATGATGTTGGTGGACGTTATTCAGTTTTAACCGCTGTTGGTTTATTCCCTATTGCAGTAGCTGGAGGCAACATTTTTGAACTTATCAATGGTGCTAAACATATGCGAAATTATATTTTTAGAATACCTGCCGACGAAAATCCTGCTGTTCAATATGCTTTGGCACGAAATGCATTATATAACGAAGGAAAATTTGTAGAAATAATGGTAAGCTATACACCACGTATGCACTATTTTATGGAATGGTGGAAACAGTTATATGGAGAAAGCGAAGGAAAAGATGGGAAAGGAATATTTCCTGCAGCTGTCGATTATACTACTGATTTACACTCATTAGGTCAATATGTACAAGATGGAAAACGTATTTTGTTTGAAACTGTTTTAGCTGTTAAGCAACCTTTGAATCATTTAGCTATTCCACACGACCCAAGTAATAGCGATAAATTGAATTTTATTAGTTATAAACGAATTAGCTATGTAAATGATATGGCTCGTTTAGGAACTTTGCTTGCTCATATGGATGGGAACGTGCCTAATATTTTAATTGAAATACCTGCTATTAACGAAACAACTATTGGACAAATGATTTATTTTTTCGAAATAGCTTGTGGAATAAGCGGATATTTGTTGGGTGTAAATCCGTTTGATCAGCCAGGAGTTGAAGCATATAAAAAGAATATGTTTGCATTGATGCAAAAACCAGGAATGGAACAAGAATCAAAAGCTATTCAGCAGCGAATAGAACAATTATTTAATGAGAATTAAAACGATAAAACCTACTACAATTGGTTATTTTTTAGCCACTGCTACAACTATAACAGCTGTAAATACATATTTTACCAGTAAATTTATTCTAAACAAATCTACTTTATTCCAATTTGGAATTTTATGGTATGGTTTTGGATTGTTATATAATTTTCTTTTTCAGTTATTTACCAATAAATTAAGCCTATATAACTTATCTAAAAAACAGATTCTTATTTTATTACTTTTTTTGTTCTTAGAAACGCTTTCTACCTCTTCATTTTTTTATGCTATTCAATTAATGGAAAATCCAGCTATGGTGTCATTTATTGGAAACTTAACCCCTGCGCTGGTAACTTTATTCGGTATAATTATTTTAAAAGAGCATTTTACACGTTTCGAGTTGATAGGTGTATTATTAACTATAATTGGTTCATTTTTAGTAAGTTTTCGGTGGCAACTCGATTGGTCACATCTTTTTATTAAAGGAAGCGGGTATGTTTATTTAACCGTTTTAGCAGTTTCTATTAATACAATTTGGGTAAAAAAACATATTGATACCGTTCATCCTTCATTATTAAGTACTGGCCGAGTGGTGGCGTTACTATTATTTTCTATTTTATTTTTATACATTAATAAACAACCTTTACTTTTTAGTAAAAGTTTACTTTTTTTAGCTGCTTATGGTTCGTTTGTGGGTCCGTTTTTAGGTTCGCTGTTGGGATACTATGCATTAAAATACATTCCAGCATCAAGGTCAATTTTAATTCAATCAGTTAAAAGCTTTCTTATTTTATTAACGGCTTATTGGTTACTTAATCTTTTACCACTAACAATACAAATGGTTGGGGGATGTTTAACTGTATTGGGAGTAATTATTATTACAGGTAAACCTAAAAAGATATAGCAAAGATTTTTATTCCTGTTATTTTTTTTTGATGAAAAAATATTTAGATTTGTCCATATATAACTATGAATATTTCGGCAGTGATTATTGCAGGAGGTAAAAGCCTCAGATTAAATGGAATCAACAAATCTTATATTGTTGTAAAAGGTAGAACTATTGTTGAATGGCAGAGAGAAGCGATTCAAGGGCTTTTTCCATTTGTTTTTACTGTTGCCCATTATCCTATTATGCCCGATTGGCCTAATTTCGAAGATGAGTTTCAGAAAATAGGACCTATTGCAGGCATATATACCGCTTTAAAGCAAGCTAAAACCGATTATATTTTTGCTTTTTCGTGCGATATGCCATTTTTAAATCGTCAGTTAATATTAGCTATGATAAAAAAAATAAAGAATGACTCTGACGAAGTTGTTGTCCCAAAACACTTTCATGGTATTGAACCATTACACGCTATTTACAAAAAATCGGTTTTACCCATCATTGAGCAACAAATTAATATACAAAAATACCAAATCAGAGCTTTTTTTGATAAGGTTAAGGTTTCTTATTTCGATATTGAGTCTAATGGCTTCAATAACGAATATTTTTTTAATATAAATTATCCTGAAGATATCTTAAAAGCAAATGAATATGCAACAAGAATTAAGCCTTGAAAAAATAGTGGAAATACTTCGATCATTTCCGCCTCAACGCGAACATTTACTTAAAGCAATGCATGCTTTGCAAAATGCGCACCCTCAACATTATTTGAGTGAACTTTGTTTGATTGAAGCAGCAAAATATTTTAAACTAACCAAAGGACAGATATATGGCATTGCCTCTTATTATACGATGTTTAGTTTAAAACCTCGAGGCAAGTATATAATTCGTTTATGTAAATCGCCGGTATGTCATGCTATGGGAAGCCATAGTTTATTCGATTATTTCGAAAAAGAATATGGCATAAAACCCTATGAAACCACGAATGACGGTCTATTTACTCTCGAAGCAAGCGAATGTTTAGGCCGTTGCGGTAAGGCTCCATCTATGATGATTAACGAACATGTATATACTGAGTTAACTATTGATAAAATCAAAGAAATAATAAGCAATTTAAAATAACAAAGTTATGAATATAACTGCACCCTTAATAGCACTCCGTAGAATGGGAAAAGTAAGCCCGCATTCTATTGATGATTTTATAGCCAATCAGGGATTTGAAGGCTTTAAAAAAGCATTACACATATCTCCATCGGAAGTAATTGCTGAAGTTGAAAAATCGGGACTTCGAGGGCGTGGGGGAGCGGGTTTTCCTACGTCTATGAAGCAACAATTTACAGCTACTTCTTGCTCAACATGCACAACCCGCTATATTGTTTGCAATGCCGACGAAGGTGAACCCGGTACATTTAAAGATAGAATGATCATGGAAACCGATCCCTTTGTCTTAATCGAAGGCATGATGATTGCTGGTTATGCAATTGGGGCTCATTATGGTTATATTTATATTCGAGGCGAATACGAAAGTTCAATTCAGAATTTGAGTAATGCAATTAAACAAGCATACGAAAAAGGTTTTTTAGGTAAAAATATCTTAGGAAGCAGTTTTTCGTTCGAAATGGACATTTTTCTAGGAGCTGGATCGTATCTTTGTGGCGAAGAACTTACCTTAATAGAATCACTTGAGGGCAAAAGAGGGTACCCTCGTATAAAACCACCATTCCCTGCCGAAAAAGGATTATGGGGATTGCCCACTTTAGTTAATAATGTCGAAACGTTCGCCCATTTACCCTTTATTCTCGAAAAAGGTTACGAACAATATGCTTCAATTGGTACGGCTGAATCGAAAGGAACCAAGTTGTTTTGTGTGAGCGGAAAAGTGAAAAAAAGTGGAGTTTTTGAGCTGCCATTAGGAGTTACATTACGATCGTTGATTTTCGATACTGCAGGTGGTATGAAAGATGGTTATCAATTTAAAGGAGCATTGTTAGGTGGTGCTGCTGGTACATTTGTCGACGAAACGATGCTCGATGTGCCCTTAGCATACGAAACATTAAAACAAAAAGGTGCTACGTTAGGCTCTGGTGCTGTTATCGTTGTTGACAACAAAACCAATATGAAAGAAATGATGCAATCAATTCTTTCGTTTTTCAAACACGAATCGTGTGGTAAATGTGTACCTTGCCGAATAGGGACTACGCTTTTATACAATAAAATACACCAAACCACACTTAACGAAGAAGATTTAAATTGGATGCTCGAACAAGCACTTTATATGCAACGTAATTCACTTTGTCCTTTGGGACAAAGTCCTATTTTACCTATTAAATCAGTGTTAACTTATTTTAAAACGGAATTGCTATGAGTAAAGTGAAAATAACCATTGATAATAAGCCAATAGAAGTAAACGAAGGTGCAAATTTGCTCCAAACAGCACGCGAAAATGGTATCAACATACCGGGCTTATGTTTTCATCATCGTTTAAGTCCTACGGGGGCTTGCCGATTATGTGTCGTAAAAATTGAAGGACAAAATGGGCTTGTAATGGCTTGTACTGTTCAAGTAAAAGATGGAATGAAAATTACGGCTTTTGATGAAGAGCTAGAGCAAAATCGAAAACATACCTTAGCTTATCTCTTAGCAGAGCATAACGAAGAATACGATGCTACGTATTTTGATGAAATGTTGCCACTTATCGAACGTTATGGATTGCAACATATAGATAATAGACCGATAAAATCCTTTTGGCAAAATATTCCAAGAATTGTAGATGATACATCACCTGTTTTAACCTATGATTCGTCGAAATGTATTAAATGTTTTCGTTGTATTAAGGCTTGCGAAGAGATACAAGGCAAGGGTGTACTGAGTTTTGCCGATAGAGGTATCACTAAATATATTGTAGCCGGCTTTAGTAAATGGGGGGATTCCGAATGCGATGGTTGTGGCGAATGTATTCAGCTTTGTCCAACAGGAGCCATAGTTGAGAAACCTAATCGAAATAAAGTTAATGTCAATTCGATAGAAAATAAAGTTACAACAACTTGTCCGTATTGTGGTGTCGGTTGCCAGACTGAAGTATGGACAAAGAACAACGAAATTGTTCGTGTCAATGGTGTAGAAGGAGTATTGCCTAACGATGGTCGTCTATGCGTTAAAGGTCGCTTTGGTTATCAGTATGCAAATAATAAAAAACGTTTAACCCATCCGCTCATTAAGCGAAATGGAACATTTGTGCAAGTATCGTGGGATGAAGCATTGAATTATGTTGCAATGCGTTTTAACGATATTAAACAAAAGTATGGCAATAAAGCGTTGGCAGGTTATAGCTCAGCAAAATGCACTAACGAAGAAAATTATATTTTTCAAAAGTTTATACGTATAGCTTTTGGCAATAATAATGTAGATTATTGTACGCGTCTTTGTCATGCTTCTACGGTTACAGCTATGATTAAATCGTTAGGCGATGGTGCAGCTAGCAATTCGATTCAAGATTTTGAAACAACCGATTGCCTTATCGTTATAGGAAATAATATTATCGAAACCCATCCTATTACGGCAACTTATGTTAAACGTGGCAAAGCCAAAGGTCAAAAAATAATTGTAATAGATCCCAAATGGACACCTTTGGTAAAATATGCAGACATATTTTTACAGCCACGTTTAGCTACAGATGTGGCTTTGCTCAATGCAATGATGTACGTAATCATTACAGAAAAGCTATACGATAGCACCTTTATTGAACAACGCATTGAAGGAGGCTTTGAAGCATTTGAGCAATTAAAAAAGGTGGTAATGCAATATTCGCCCGAAATAGCCGAACAAATTACCGGTGTTGCCAAAGATAAAATTGTAGCAGCAGCTCGTATGTATGCTCAAGCTCCTACAGCGATGATTGCAACAGGAATGGGCATGAGTCAGCAAACAGTAGGTACCAATAATGTTTTTGCGTTAATAAACATGTGTTTAATTGCAGGTAAAATTGGTCGTGAGCGTTGTGGAATTGACCCACCACGTGGGCAGAACAATGTTCAGGGTGCTACCGATGTCGGTGCAAGCCCTGTATTTTATCCCGGTTATATTCCTGTTAGTAATCATGAAAACCGTAAGCGTGTTGCTCAGTTGTGGAATGTTCCCTTTGAAAGCCTCGATGCACAAAATGGATTGACAACACTCGAGATAATGGATGCCGCACATAGTGGGCAAGTTAAAGCGATGTATATTATGGGCGAAAACCCTGTCATTACCGATCCCAATCAATTACATACCATCGAAGCACTGCAAAACCTTGAATTTTTGGTAGTGCAAGATATTTTTGAAACAGAAACAACTCCTTATGCCGATGTTATTTTGCCTGCTGCTTCGTTGTTTGAGAAAAATGGCACTGTGGTAAATAGCGACCGACGAACTTTACGTATACGTAAAGCCATCGATTCACCAGGCGAGGCTATGCCCGATTGGTGGATAACCCTCGAAATCGCTAAACGAATGAATGTGAACTTAGGAACCTATGAAAACGAAGAACAGATTTTTGAAGAAATACGCTTGGCAGCACCCATTTTTAGAGGCATAAGTTATAAGCGAATTGAAAAGGAAGGTATTCAATGGCCTTGTTACCATGAACACGATTCGGGAACTTCGACGCTTTATCTCGAAAAATTTAATACAGCAAGTGGAAAAGCTAAAATATTCCCAGTAGAATACACCGAACAAAACGAAAAGCCTAGTGCAGAGTACCCTCTAGTTATGAATTCTGGACGCTTATTGTTTCAATATCACTCAGCTACGATGTCGCGTAAAAGCGATGTGCTTAATTCATTTGCTAATGAGTCGTTTATTATTATTCATCCCCAAGATGCTATAAAGTATGGTATAAAGCAAGGCGATAAAGTAAAAGTTATATCTCCCCGTGGGACTATTGTTACTTATGCACGCGTAAATGACGAAGTATTGGTTGGCGAAACATTTATGCCTTGGCATTTTCATGAATCGGCTGTTAATGCTCTCACGCGTAACGAACGCGACCCGATGTCGAAAATAGCACCTTTTAAATATTCGGTCGTTCGTATTGAGAAGGCTTAGTGACTTCGTTTTGTTGCCTTGCAAAAGTGAATAGGGTATAAAAGAATACAACAAAAGTAATCCCAGCTTGGGTTTCGAGTGTGTCTTCGTTGAAAAATGAGATAATAACTATTAAAAAGAAAATAATAGGTAAAAACTTGGGTTTGGTTAAGTGTTTAAAATATGGATAGATAAAAGCAAACAGAATCCAGATAAACGCAAAAATTCCGAATGTTAGTAAGAAGGTAACAAATTGATTATGTGCTCTTAATCTGAATTCATATGTTAGTGGACTTTTGAGTTCATCGTATTTTTTATTAAACGATTTTTGAACATTGCCAGTACCAACACCAAACCAAAAATGCTCATTGATAATGGCTATGGCTGTTCTAAGGTATTCAACACGTTGAAAAAGCGAGCTTCCATTAACATAACCCAGGTAGCGATGGGAATAGTAATCCCACATAAAAGAATAAATATAAGGATAGAGCGACCATCTACGAGTGTATTGAAAATTTGCAATTCCTTTTTCAATAGCTTTTATGTCTTCTGTTGTGAGTTTTGAACAACCTAACGAGTCTTTAGTCAATCCTTTCGATGTTAAGTATCGTATAAGAGTGAATTTTAATTGGTTACCTTTAAAATCCAAACAATCGTAGCAAATAGAGCTGCGTTTATTCCATTCTTTTCTAAGTTCATCTTCTTGAATGTAGTACCAAACCTTTTTGCCATTTTCAACTTCTTTACTTTCTTTTATGAATGAATACAAATTGCCATTAGGTGTATAAACCAACGAGTCGGGTGCAGTTGTATTCATTCCAATAATGAAACTATTCCATATATTTTTGCTATAATTATAAAGAAAAACGAGCATTACAACTATGGCAACACTTAAAAACCATTTGATACACGATGATGATTTTACGAGGAAATACGCAAAAACGATAAAACTAAGAATTGAAAAGATAAAAATTCCAGTATTTACTCTGAGTATAAAAATTAACACAATAAGATAAAGCATAGCGATAAAGTAAGCAATACGAAGTGTTTTTTTGTTTTCTTTTTCAATAAAGCTGTAATTAAATAAAATAAATATCGAAAATACAATCATCAACGAATAGCGGATATGCGAAATAAAGGGAGATACTTGGCGATAATCAGAAATTCCTAGAGATTCTTGAAAAATCCATCGGTAAAGCGTGATAAATGAAACAAAAATAACAGAAATAGCAAAGGTTGTAAATAAAAATTTCATTGTTCTACGATCCAACGGTTCAGATGAGGCAATAAAAAAGGGCATAAGTGCCATGGGTAACTTAATTCTTAAATCATTGAGCGCATAAGAATAGTCTTGTGGTGGAAATAACCACAGTAAGTGTATAAAGTATATCGAAATAAATATCCATAGGTTTTTATTGTTAGTTAAACGAGTCCATTTTTCTTTGAAACGACCTTCTAAAATCCAATTGCCGTATAAAATAAATTGCGAAAGGCTCATCAGAAAAACAGAAGTTGGGATAGCAATAGAGAGTAAAAAAAGCGAAAAAATATATATTCTTTTATGTATGGACTCTTTAAAAAACATAAAGCCAATAACGCAAATAAATGATTTTTATTTTATCATGTCCATATCTTTTTTTGTACACTTTGAAAACAATTATTACTTTTACTCATAAAAATATAAGGTTATGAGCGAAACCATTTTAAAAGCACTTATGCGTCTTTTTGCGATTATTGCCGATGTAGATAGCGAAAACGAAGGTGGCGTTAGCGATAAAGGGCGCGAGGTGGTTGCATCTTATTTAAAACAACAATTAAGTCAAGAACTTGTCGATCAATATTTAGCTCTTTTCGATCAATATTTTCAGGAACAACAAGGCAAAAAAGGTAAGAAACGCCTATCGGCTAATAGTGTAAAAGTTTTAGCTATTTGCTCAAGAATAAACGATGAGCTTCGTCAAGAACAAAAAATTTTGGTACTTCTTAAGTTGCTTGAATTTATTAATTATAATGAAATTATTGGTGAATATGAATTAGAATTTGTCAAAACTGTTTCAGAAACATTTAATATTCCAGCTTTAGAGTACGAAAATTGTAAAGCCTTAATCCTCGAAAAACCCGATAAAATTCCTTACAAAGAACATTTACTCATTATAGATAATCAACTCCAAAATTTTATTGAAGGCGCTAAACATATATATAACGAACAGCTTAAAGGACAATTAGTTGTTTTGCATATTGAGAGTACCAATATGTATGCTTTTGGGTACATCGGCGACGAAACACTTTATTTAAATGGTCAACTTATTTACCCTAAAAGAGTTTATATTTTAGTAAAAGGATCCACTATTAGAAGCTCAAAATTAGCTCCAATTTATTACAGCGATGTAGTAGCCACATTTCTTAGTACCAAACAATCGCAAAAAATTACTTTTACAGCTAAACACGTTTCATTTAAATTTAAAAATTCAAATAATGGTTTACACGATTTTAATTTTAGCGAAGAGACGGGACAATTAATTGGTGTAATGGGAGGAAGTGGAGCCGGTAAATCAACTTTATTAAGTATATTAAATGGTAATTTAAAACCTGACGAGGGCGAAGTTCTTATCAATGGTTTTAATGTTCATACTGAAAAAGAAAAAATTAAAGGTGTTATCGGATTTGTTCCTCAAGATGATTTATTAATCGAAGAACTGACCGTATATCAGAATCTTTATTACAATGCCAAACTTTGCTTTGCAAAATTTAATGAAGAACAAATTCATGATGCGGTAGTTAAAGTATTGCAAGACTTAGATTTATATGAAATTCGCAATTTAAAGGTTGGCGGACCATTAAACAAATTTATCAGTGGTGGACAACGTAAACGCTTGAATATCGCTTTAGAGTTGATTCGCGAACCCGATATAATGTTTGTTGATGAGCCTACATCTGGTCTCTCTTCGATGGATTCTGAAATGGTCATGGATTTGCTAAAAGAAATTACATTAAAAGGTAAGTTAGCTATTGTAAACATACACCAACCATCGTCCGATATTTTTAAATTATTCGATAAGATTCTTATCCTTGATAAGGGTGGATATCCCATATATTATGGCAACCCAGTTGAATCGCTCATATATTTCAAAAAAGCTATCAATCATGTAAATGCCGATGAAAGTGAGTGTCGTTGTTGCGGTAATGTTAACCCCGAGCAGGTTTTGCAAATTGTTGAAACCAAGGTTGTTGATGAATATGGAAAGCTCACACGGAATAGAAAATTTGCACCTTCCGAATGGTTTAAACTTTATAAAACTACATTAGATAATGCTTTTAAAGAAAAGAAATACGAAAAAGTAATTCCAACCAATAATTTTGATATTCCATCACGTTGGAATCAGTTTAAAATATTCATTATTCGCGATGTTCTTTCTAAACTTACTAATAAACAATACGTCCTTCTTAATTTTTTAGAAGCCCCTGTTCTTGCAATTATTTTAGGATATTTTACAAAGTATATTGCTGGCGAACGATACATTTTTAGCGAAAACGAAAATCTTTTTGCATATCTGTTTATGGCTATTGTGGTTGCTTTGTTTTTAGGAATGACAGTTAGTGCCGAAGAGATTATTCGCGACAGAAAAATTTTGCAACGCGAAAAGTTTTTAAACTTAAGCCGCTTTAGTTATATAAATGCAAAAGTGATTATAATGTTTGTATTGTCGTCAATTCAAATGATAACTTTTGTGTTGATAGGTAATACCATATTAGGGATAAAAGGATTAACGCCCGAATATTATTGGATTTTGTTTACTACTGCTTGTTTTGCCAATATGTTAGGATTAAACATTTCGTCGGCTCTTAACTCAGTTGTAACTATTTACATTTTGATACCCTTTATTTTAGTACCTCAACTTTTATTAAGTGGGGTAATTGTTAAGTTTGATAAATTACATAAATCGGTCGCAAGTGTTCGTTATGTGCCTATTGCTGGCGATTTAATGACCTCACGTTGGGCATTTGAAGCTTTAGCAGTTACACAGTTTAAGAAAAACAAATGGGAAAAAAATTTTTTTGAAATCGATCAACGAAAAAGTTTTAATGAGTTTCGTTTTAACTATTTAATACCCGAATTACTTAACCGTTTAGATGCATGCGAGCGTTATCTTACCGATAAATCGGTGAATGTTTCTTTTGATAAAAATTTGCTCATTATTAAAAATGAAATTACTGTGTTGGAGCAATTATTTGCAAAAAAGAAATTTAAAAATTTTGAACAACTTAACCCCGAAAAATTTAATGCTAATGTAGCCTCGAAAGTTCGTGATTACCTCGAAGAAAAACGAAAGTTTTTTGTAAAACAATATAATAAAGCAACGGCCGATGGTGATAAAAAACTAAGTGAGTTGTCTCAAAAATATTCTCAATCTGATTTGGTTAAATTAAAAGAAGACTATTATAATATTTCGCTTGCCGATTTAGTTACAAATAAAAATACTTTTCAAACATTAGTTGAAGACAATGATCGCTTAATTCAATTGACAAAGCCTATTTTTAAAGACCCTGAATCGAATTATGGAAGAGCTCATTTTTATGCTCCATATAAACGTATAGGAAGTATTGAAATAGATACATTCTGGTTTAATACAATGTTTATTTGGTTTACAACTATTTTTATGTATATAGCTCTTCAGTTTGATTGGTTAAGAAAATTGTTGACTAGTTCTATATGGTTAAAAATTAAATTTTTTAAAAAGAATGACGATTAGTGGTTTTACAATGGTGCGTAATGCCACCAAACTTTATTTCCCTATTAAAGAAAGTATATCAAGCATTTTACCAATAGTAGATGAATTTGTAGTGGCTTTAGGTAAGGGCGATAATGACGATAAAACCCAAGAAGAAATATTGTCGTTACAATCATCTAAAATAAAAATCATACATCGCGAATGGGACCCTGTTTTATATAAAGATGGTAAAATATTTGCCCATGAAACGAATGTCGCTTTAAATGAATGTAATGGCGATTGGTGTTTTTATTTGCAAGCCGACGAAGTCATTCATGAGGATGATTTATCTTATATTCAGCAAGCTTGTCAGCACTTTTTGAACAATAAGCGAGTAGATGGATTTACCCTAAAATATCATCATTTTTTTGGCGATTATCAGCATTATTTACCTATTCACGGATGGTGTCGTAATGAAATTCGTATTATTAGAAATAGAATAGGGGTTTATTCATATAACGATGCCAATACTTTTAGAAAAGGTAATAATGAAAAGTTGAACATTATTGCTTTAAACGCATACGTATATCATTATGGGTGGGTTCGCCCCCCTGTTTTAATGCAAAAAAAGAAAAATGTACAAGACTCGATTCACGCTGGCAATAAAGAAATGGTAGCTAAGGAAGAGTTTTTTACCTATGGGAATTTATCTAAAGTACCGCAATATAAAGGCTCTCACCCAAAAGTGATGCACGAACGTATAAAAAATCTTTTTTGGAACAATGAATTATCTTTCGAAAAGGTAAGGCTACTTCGCCCCAAGATGAAGCACGAAAAGTTGAAATATAAACTATTAAGTTTTTTTGAAAACAAAATCTTAGGAGGCAAGCAACTTTTTGGATATAAGAATTGGAAAAAAGTTGGGCGATATTAAAAAAAAAAACGGCAAAAATATGGACTCTAACACCGAAAAATTCTACTATTAAGGCTTTAATGTCATGGTACAAGTTACAGGAAAGTGGTCGCTAACATTTATTCTATGAATTTGGTAATTACACGAATTAAAATCATCACTGTACAATATGTAATCAATTCGCAAAAATGGAATATTACCATTGTATGTCGAGCCTAAATATTTGTCAATTAATGAATAACTATCATTTAAGTTTTTAGAAATTACGGAATATGTGTAAGAAGAAGGGGTGTCGTTAAAATCACCACAAACAATAACAGGGAAGGGGCATGTGTTAATATGTTGAGCTATGATTGTTGCTTGAGTATTCCTTTTTTTGGAAGCATTGATGAGTCGGCGTAAAACAGATTTCGATTTATTCAGTTCCAGACTATCGGGTTTATGCTCTAGCGACGAAATAAAAGCATAATCTTCGCTACCTAACCTAACACTCTCGAGATGCATATTATATATTCTTACAGTATCTGAGTGTACAAGAATATCGGTATATATACACATATTCGAGGTACCCGAAAAAGTTATTTCTCCTTTATTAACAATAGGAAATCGTGTAATAGTAGCAATACCAAAGAAGTCTGTTTTTCTATTAACTACAGGAAAATAAGTATGAATATTTTCAGTTTTTATGCCTTTAAGCAAGAAATCTGTTGTAATGTATTTGCCGTCGCTTTGATAATAATACTCCTGAAAGCAAGCTATATCGGGGCTTTGTTTTACAATAAAATCTAATATGTTTTGGTGATTGGGGTGATGGTTTTTCCAATTGTAAACATCAAATAACCGAACATTAAAAGTCATAACATCAAATGATTTAGTGGATGGTATGGTGCAGTTTTTAGAATAAAAGATAGAAGTAATATTTAAATATTTGTTAAAGACACTAATTCCCCAAACAAAAAAAGGTAATAAAATTAGAAGGGTTGTAAAGTATTTACGATACAAAGCAATAATAGAAAAAATAATAAAAACTAAAAAAATATAAGGAAATCCTAATGCAAAAATGGTCGGTAATGACCACGTATTAGCATCTATATACTTGGCTAACAAAGCTAGTATAAGAAGAAGTGAATTAAATATATAAATACTAATAAACAAGCTTTTTACAATGCGTCGAAATAGGCTTTTTTTCTTTTTATTGTTTAAACTCATTTGTGGCTAGATTTGAAAAGTGTTTCTTTTTCTTTTTTACTAAGACTTTCGTAACCTTGTTTTGAAATTTTGTCTAATATTCTATCAATTTCTTTTTGAAGTTGAGCTTTTCTAAAATTGTATTCTTGGTCGTTCATTTCTCTAACATTTTTTTGAGAAAAGCTTATATTTCTTTTAAATTTAGGAATTCGAATAGAAGGAAACTTAAGTTTAGGTTGACGTAAAAGCAAACCATAACAAACTCCATAAAATGCACCACCCAAATGAGCAATATGCCCACCACTATTTTCGCTAGCAATACTAAGAAAATCGATTACAATAGTAAAGATTGCAATATGCTTAAGTTTAACTTGTCCAATTAATAATAGGTTCATTCTATATTCGGGTATATAAAACGATATTGTAACAACAACTGCAATAACAGCAGCTGAAGCTCCTAAAGCCTTTGAAACAGAAACTATATCTTTAAAAGCAGGAAATAAATTAAAGGCTAAAATGTAAAAAAGTGCACCCAATAATCCACCTATCACATAAGTGTATAATAATTTTTTTGAACTTAAATAATCAATGAAAATTTTACCAAACCAGTAAAACCAAAGCATGTTAAAAACTATATGAAGAATTTCTTCGTGCGTAAACATATAAGTTATAGGTGTCCATGGAAAGTATTTTAAGCTATCTAAATTGGCTGGCAACATTAAGTAGTTTAAAACATAATAAACCCCTTGATTTTCAAAATGCATTAAAAATACAAATAGGCGTGATAGACTAACAAGTATATAAACGGCAATATTAATATACAATAACTTAGTTAAATAATTACCGTACTTAAATTTATTCCAATATTTTAAAATTATATTTTTCATTAATAACTTCTATATTTTTTTCGCCAAAATAATATAAGTATTAGTCCAAAAAGCATACCGCCTAAGTGAGCAAAATGAGCAACATTGTCGCCGGGTTGATTCATAATACCACTATAAAGTTCAAAAAATCCATACAAAATAACGAAGTATTTTGCCTTTATTGGAACAAAAAAATAAAGATATATAAGTGCATTGGGAAAAATCATACCAAAAGCAAGTAATAAACCAAAAACAGCACCCGACGCTCCAACTGTAGGAATATTGATTTGGGTTAAATACTGATAATCTAAAAATTTGAATGAATCACTCACAAAACTTGGGTCATTTCTTAATAAAGACCAAGAACTAATGAAATCGTTAAGTTGTAGTTGATATTCTGGAAAATAGTTAACAATTAAATAAGCGAAAGATTCAGGAGAAGGACTATTTTTGTAAGCAATTATAGCTTGTTCTAAACCGTAAAATCGAAACCAACTAATCAATAAGTGTAAAGCTGCCGCTCCTAAACCTGTAAAAAAGTAATAGTATGCAAAACGCTTACTCCCCCATATGTTTTCAATAGCTGAGCCAAACATCCACAAAGCAAACATATTAGAAAAAATATGCATAAAATTTCCGTGCATGAACATATGGCTGATTAACTGATACCATTGAAAGTTTTCTGATTTAAAATAGTATAAACCTAGATAATGAGTTAAATCTAAGTCGAATTTACTTTGAAACAAATAGGTAGCTAAAAACATTAAGCCGTTGATAATAAGTATGTTTTTTACAACGGGTGGCATCAATCTAAATCGAGTAGGAGAATAATAATTCATTTGAATTTAATTAAATAATTGATCAATTTCTTCATTTAAAATAGTAACAAATATTTTTTTGCCATCTGGAGTATATTGCGGCTGAGAGCAACTGAAAAGGCTGTCAAAAAGATTTTGACGCTCATTCTCGCTTAATATTTGTCCTTTTTTTATAGCCGATGATTTGGCAAGTTTTAATAGCATATCACTGATATTTATTTCATCTGGATTTTTTTCAAGTTCATTAAATTGATGAATAAAATCGTATAAACTGCTAATAATATTAAAGTTACTCCAATAAGATGGAATTCCTTCTATATTGAACACACCATTTGTTAAAAGTGTTATCTGAAAACCTAAACGTTTAAGATGAGGAATTATATATTTAAAATACTCAGCTTCATGAGCAGGTAGTTCTAATGTTTCTGGAAAAATTAGTTTTTCAGTATAAAGTTCATCTTTTTGATATTTACTTTCAAGTAGTTCGTATAATACTCTAACGTGTGCACGATATTGGTCAATGAGCATTAAGCCCGATTTAATGTTTACTAATAAGTATTGATTTTTTATCTGTAAAATATTTTCATTTGAAGCATCAGAAATTGAATTTTGTATGATATCTAATTTTTCTTGTCTCTCAGTTGTTGGTTGTCCTTCAAAAAGTTTTTGCCAATCGGATGCATTAGTTTTCTTATTTTTAGTATCAAAGGGATTATAGTTTGGGTTTATGTGAATTTTTGGTGCAGTAAGTGGTTGATTTTTTGAAATGTTTGGCAACTGAATGCTACTTTCGTTTTCAAAATCGATGTTCGGAAGAATATTGGTTTTTCCTAGTGTTTGTCGAACTGCTGCTTCAAGAATTTGAGCAATTGCACGTTCATCCTCGAACTTAATTTCTGTTTTAGTTGGATGAATATTTACATCGATGGTGTTAGGGTTGCAATTAAAAAATATAAAATACGAGGGCATGGTTTCGGGCAAAAGCAACTTTTCATATGCATTAAGTATTACTCTATATAAAAATGGGTGTCGCATATAACGGTTATTGACAAAGAAAAACTGTAAGCTATTTTTTTTCTTCGCAAATTCGGGCTTGCCAATAAAACCATGAATAGAAATAATAGAGGTGTCAACTGATATATCAAGTAATTCGTTCGATAAATTTTTTCCAAATAAATGAATTATTCTTTGTTTAAGGCTACTAGGTTGAAGATTGTATATTTCGGTATCATTGTGGCTTAAATAAAACGCGATAGATGGATGTGCCATAGCAATACGATGAAATTCATCTAATATATGTTTAAATTCTATGGCATCCGATTTTAAAAAACGACGACGAGCAGGAATATTAAAAAATAAGTTTTTTATGGTAAAAATGCTGCCTTGTTGACAAATAATAGGTTCTTGTTTTATTAATTTACTTCCATGAATTTCAATCTTTGTGCCTATTTCTGATCCTTCTTTACGGGTTTGTAGTTCAACTTGAGCAACCGACGAAATGGCTGCAAGTGCTTCTCCTCTAAAACCAAAAGTAGAGATGGCAAATAAGTCGTGTGCTTCTGTTATTTTTGAAGTTGCATGACGTTCAAAAGCTAGACGCGCATCTACTTCAGACATACCCATACCATCGTCTATTATGCTAATAGAAGTCTTTCCGCCATCTTTAATGTTTACTCTAATGTTTTTAGCAAATGCATCAATAGCGTTCTCCATTAGCTCCTTTACTACAGAAGCTGGACGCTGAACCACTTCACCAGCAGCAATCTGATTGGCTACTGCATCGGGTAGTATATGAATTACTTGGTCAATCATTATGAGTAAAGAAAATAAATAGCTAAAAATGTTAACGCTATAATAATAGCTATAAGACGTATGTTCGATTTTGTGGTTTCCTTGCGTTCTTTTCTATCTTTTCTAAAGCTAATTTTACGTTCTGTTTCAATATTCTGGGAAGTTTGCTGCTTTCTTTTTTCAAATTCTTCTTTTTCGGGGTCGTAAAAAACTGGTTTATAATTATATGATCTTGCCTGTGGCAATTTAAAAAAGCTTATTCCAAACATAAAATATTTTTGTACAAAGGTAATAGCAAATTTACAAAAAAACGAAGTGTCTTTTTGTAAAGGATGAAAAGAAATAAAAAATTATTTATAGTAGCAAATATAAGCAGTGTCGCGTAGTATTTCTACATTAAATTTAATATTTGCTGGAACTATAAAATATTGACCTTTACAATAGGTTTTCTTTTCTTGCCCAGGTATAGAAACTAGCATTTCACCTTCGATAATTTCCATTTTTTCTTCTGATGATGTGCCAAATTCATAGTTGCCAGGGAGCATTACACCTACAGTAGCTTTACCTTCATGAGTAATAATGGCCATCGATTTTACATTACCATTGAAATATTCGTTTATTTTAATCATATTTTTTTTTACAAAAAAAGCAATAAAATTGAACCCTATCCATGAGTTTTATCACTTTATTTCAATAAAAACAAATTTTGTATATTGCTATTTTCGTTTTGCGTAAATTTTAACGTAACTTAGCAGGCTAAATTTTAAATTTATGTGGCAACTTATTGCTTCTGTTATTTTGCGTAAAAAATGGTACGTGCTTTCAACGGTCGCGGGACTTATTTTGATAATGTTATTTTTTTCAAAGAATGTACAAATGTCATACGAGTTGGCTCAAATGTTGCCAAAGTCTGATTCTACATTTAAGCAATATCTTGATTTTAAAGAGAAATTTGGCGAAGATGGAACTGTAATGGTAATTGGAGTTACTGATACGAACTTTTTTACACTTAGTCATTTTCAAGATTGGTACGATATTAATCAAAAAATTAAACAATTAAGTGGAGTAGAAGAAGTTGTTTCGCCTACTCGCATTATTAATTTAACAAAAAATGATAGTATTAAAAAGTTCTCGTTTATTAAAGTAGTTGCTAAACGACCCGAGAGTCAGCAAGAAGTAGATAGTATTAAAAGAGAACTTCAAAAAATTAATTTTTATAAAGGATTGATATACAACTTAGATAAACATTTATATTTAATGGCTATAACCATAAATAAAAAACGTATTAGCGATAAAAGCCGTGTTTTTTTAGTTGACTCTATTGATAATTATGTCAAACAATACACACAAAAATATAGAGTTGAAACACATATTTCTGGATTGCCATATATACGTACAGCTCAAACCGAAAAAATAAAGAATGAATTATTTCTTTTTATAATATTATCCATCATTGTTGCATTTTTTGTACTTATTGGATTATTCCGTTCCTTTCGTTCGGTAATGGCTTCGCTTATTGTGGTAGGTATTAGTGTCGTTTTTACAATAGGTCTCATGGGTATTTTTGGCTTCAAAATTACTATCTTAACAGGCATTGTTCCTTCTTTATTGATTATTATAGGTATAGAAAATTGTATTTTCTTATTAAATAGATATTTAAGTGAATATGATAGCCATAAAAACAAAGTTAAAGCATTAGCCCGAATTATTCAGCGAATAGGCACGGCTACTTTTTTAACAAATTTAACTACTGCTGTTGGTTTTGCAACCTTTATTTTATCTTCTTCACAAATTCTTAAAGAGTTCGGAATAGTTGCTTCTATTAATATAATGATTGAATTTTTATTATCTATAACATTAATTCCAATTATTCTTAGTTTTTTACCTGAACCTAAAGAAAGACATACGAAGCATTTAAAGAGTCATAAAACGAATTTTATATTAAATGCTATCGAAATTATAATAGTAAAATACAAAAAATGGGTATTTGCTTTTTTTGTTGCTTTATTAATTATGGGTATATGGGGTATGACATTAATGCATACTTCCGGAAAAATGGTCGATGATTTAAAAAAATCCGATCCAATTTTACAAGATTTGTCTTATTTTGAAGCTAATATAGGGGGCATAATGCCATTCGAAATTTCTATTGATACAAAAAAGAAAAATGGTGTCATGCAGCTTAAAAATATTAAGAAAATGAATTTATTGCAAGAGCATATTGCTCAAAATTACTCAATTTTTTCTAAACCTATTTCCATTGTTGAATTGGTTAAATTTGCAAAACAGGCTTATTATAATGGAAATCCCGAAAAATATACAATGCCTAAAGACGATGAAGCTACTTTTATTTTGTCCTATATTCCAGGTAAAGAAGATGTTAACGATTCTATAGCTCAGAAAAATCCATTACACGCTTTTGTCGACTCAGCAAAAAAAATTACACGCATTAGTTATCAAATGAAAGATATCGGTTTAAAAGAAATGAATAATTTAAAAACTGAATTATCTTCTTATATCGATTCGCTCTTTCCAAAAGAAAAATATAATGTTGTTTTAACAGGTAATTCGGTTGTATATACCAAAGGGACTGAATATTTAATCGTAAATTTATTGCAAAGTGTATTTTTAGCTATTTTTATTATTAGTTTAATAATGGGAATGTTATTTACTTCAATAAGAATGATAGCGATTACTGTATTACCTAATCTTATCTCTTTAATAGTAGTTGCAGGTTTGATGGGATATTTTAATATTCCTATTAAACCTTCTACAATCATTGTTTTTAGTATTGCATTAGGTATTGCAGTAGATAATGCTATACATTTTTTAACTCGCTATCGATTCGAATTAAGAACTCATAACTACGATGTTAAACTAGCAGTATTAAATTCCTTACATGGCAACGGAATTAGTATGCTTTCGTCTTTATTGGTTCTTGTGCTCGGTTTTAGCATTTTTATTTTTTCCGATTTTGGTGGTACACAAGCAATGGGAATACTGGTAACTTTAACTTTATTATTTTCGATGTTTTGTAATATTATTTTGCTTCCTACATTAATATATTCTTTTTCAGATTCTTTATCTAAGAAATCGATTGATAAACCCTTACTCGAAATGTTTGATGAACCTGAAATAGAAACAGATATGGATGATGAAAATGAAGTTAATAACAATTCTAATTTATGAAATAGCCATGAGAACAAATTCACACAAACCGAAAATGAAATTTACACACAAACAAACATCACTATTTGTTCGAATGGCGTATTCCATGTAACCTTAGTATATAATTTAAAAAATAATTACACATGAAAAAAATATTAGTAACAGGCGGAGCAGGTTTTATTGGTAGTCGTTTGTGCGAAAAATTGCTTGAATCAAATGAAATATTTGTTGTTGCTGTTGATAATTTATTAACAGGACATATAAAAAAATTACCAGCTTCACATCCAAATTTCCGTTTTATTAGAGCCGATGTTAATAATAGAGGCGAAATAGCCGAGATAATGATGTCTTGGAAATTTGATTTTGTATTTCATTATGCTGCTGTTGTAGGTGTTAAGCGAACTATAGAAAATCCACTTCTTGTTTTAAGAGATATTGACGGTATTCGAAATATACTCGAACTAAGTAAAAACACCGGTGTTCAGCGTGTGTATTACAGTTCTTCATCCGAAATATATGGCGAGCCTGTTGAGTTCCCACAAAACGAAGACACAACGCCCCTTAACTCTCGCTTACCATATGCTATTGTAAAGAATGTTGGGGAGGCTTATTTACGTTCTTATCAAAGAGAATTTGGACTTGATTATACTATTTTTCGTTTTTTTAATACTTATGGACCTAAACAAAGCCGAAATTTTGTGATTTCAAAGTTTATAGCTAGTGCACTAAAAAACGAAGATATAACAATTTATGGCGATGGCTTACAAACGAGAACATTTTGCTATATCGACGACAATGTAGATGCATGCATTCAAGCTTTTAATTATAACTATTATGTTAACGATGTAGTAAATATTGGAGGTGACATTGAGACAACGATTCTCGATTTAGCTAAGCTCATAATTCGTATTACGGGATCATCATCGAAAATAGTATTCTTGCCACCACTTAAAGAAGGCGATATGCGAGGACGACGTCCCGATATTACGAAAATGCAAATATTAATCAGCAAGCCTTTAATCTCCCTTGAAGAAGGATTGAAAAAAATCTTAAACGAAGGTTTATTCGAATTAAAATATTCAGACCAAAATGATGACCATATCTGCCATTCAAACTAAAATAAATGAGGCTATTAGATTATTAAAATACCCTGAAAAGCCTGCAGAATTATATTATCCAATTGTTTATATCCTCGAAGATGGCGGTAAGCGATTACGCCCGACATTGCTTTTGTTAGCTTATAACCTTTATAGTGATGATATTGAAAAGGCATTAAAACCTTCTATTGGACTAGAAGTCTTTCATAATTTTACCTTGCTACACGATGATATAATGGATAAAGCCGACACCCGTCGAAATAGACCAACTGTACATAAAAAATGGAACGAAAATGTAGCTATACTTTCTGGCGATGCTATGATGATACATTCATTTCAATATTTTTACAACTTACCTGACGATGTATTTAAACCAGCATTAGAATTATTTACAAAAACTGCACTCGAAGTATGCGAAGGTCAACAATTCGATATGAATTTTGAAACCCAAGAAAATGTATCAATTAAAGACTATATGGAAATGATTCGCCTAAAAACGGCTGTTTTAATAGCAGCCTCATTAAAGTTAGGAGGCATCATTGCACACGCCCCAGAAAAAGACCTCGATTTACTCTACAAAGCAGGTATAAGTTTGGGTCTTGCTTTTCAGTTACAAGATGATTACCTCGATGTATATGGCGATACATCAGTCTTTGGTAAAAACATTGGTGGAGATATAGAGGCAAATAAAAAAACATTTTTAATGCTTACTGCTTTCGAAAAAGCAAATAGTCAACAATTAAATCAATTAAAATTTTATTTCAATGCTGAAATGAGCAGACAACAGAAAGTAGAGTCAATAACTTCTATATACAATCAAATAGGTGTTCCATTTATTACTCAACAAAAAGTACAAGAGCTTACTAACGAAGCTTTAAATTTAATAAACCAATTAACTGTAAAAGAAAAAACATCCGAACTTAAGCTTTTAATTACTAGCCTTATTGCTAGAAATAAATAAAAATCATTATTTTTTTAGAAAATATGATAAAAGTCATTGTATGATGTTTTAAACATTAATATATTTGAGTATTAAAATACTTAAATAATGATAATATGAAACGTAAAGTAATTCAGATAGTTGAAGAAAAATGCACCGGTTGTGGTGAATGTGTTTCGGGATGTGCCGAGGGTGCTTTGCAAATTATTGATGGCAAGGCTCGTTTAATTAGCGATGTGTTATGCGATGGCTTGGGAGCTTGTATAGGAACTTGCCCCGAAGGAGCCATTGAAATAATAGAGCGCGAAGCCGAACCTTACGACGAATCGAAGGTTATGGATAATATGGTGAGCTTTGGTAAAAACACTGTAGTGGCTCATATGAAACATCTAAAAGAGCATGATTTGCACGATTATCTTAAGCAAGCTGTTGCTTATTTAATGGAACACAAGCAAGAACTAGCATTTAATGCAGAAGACGTAATACGTGAGGTTCATTTTTATAGTCCGCATGGTAGTCATGGATGCCCTGGTTCAAAGACGATGCAATTTAAGCAAACAGTAAAAAACGCTACTAATGATACCGACCAACCTTCTGAATTGCGACATTGGCCTGTGCAGATGCATTTAGTTAGCCCTATTGCCCCTTACTTCCAAAATGCCGATGTGCTTTTAGCTGCCGATTGTGTTGCATTTTCAATGGGAAATTTTCATTCAAAATATTTGAAAAACAGAAGCCTCGCAGTTGCTTGTCCAAAACTCGATTCAAACCAAGATGTTTATGTCGATAAGCTTGTAAGAATGATAAACGAAGCTAAAATCAACACACTTACAGTTATGATAATGGAAGTTCCATGTTGCGGCGGATTGCTCCGATTGGTACAAATGGCTATGCAACAAGCTGAGCGGATTGTACCTGTTAAAATGATAAAAGTAAGTCTTCAGGGCGATGTTTTAGAAGAAAAATGGATAAACTTTAATTAAAAATATGTATAACTTAAAAATCAAAGAATTATGAGTATGTTTTGTTATCAATGTCAGGAAGCAGCCAAAGGAATTGGTTGTACTGTAAACGGCGTTTGTGGTAAAAGCGACGATTTAGCTCAAATGATGGATGTGCTTATGTACACATGTAAGGGCTTATCGGTATATACTACAGAACTAAAAAAGCACGGGATTGAAACACCCGAAATGGATCATTTTATTATGACCAGTTTGTTTAAAACAATTACCAATGCTAACTTCGATAAACAGTCTATTGTTGCTTCCATTATGGAAGGCTTAGCATTAAAACGTAAAGCTCGAACATTATTATCATCAAATGGAGTAAAGCTTGATGAAACTACTTTGCCCGAAGCAGCTTCGTGGGATGCTTTTACCGAGCAGGAAATTGAGCGTAAAGCTCCTCATGTAGGTGTATTAGCTACCGAAAACGAAGATGTACGCTCTTTGCGTGAGCTATTAACTTATGGTATAAAAGGTATGGCAGCGTATGCTGAACATGCCTATAACTTGGGTTATGAAGATAAGGAAATATATGCTTTTATGCAGAAAGCATTGGTAAGTACATTAAACGATCAACTATCGGCAGATGAATTGGTTGCATTAGTGATGGAAACAGGCAAATTTGGAGTAACAGCTATGGCATTGCTCGATAAAGCCAATACTACGCGCTATGGCAATCCTGAAATTACTAAAGTTAACTTAGGCGTGCGGAACAATCCTGGTATATTAATCTCAGGTCACGATTTACGCGATATGGAAGATTTGCTCAAACAAACAGAAGGAACCGGAGTAGATGTTTATACACATAGCGAAATGTTACCAGCCAATTATTATCCTGAATTTAAAAAATATAAACATTTTGTGGGTAATTATGGTAGTTCGTGGTGGCATCAACGCGAAGAGTTTGAAAAGTTCAATGGTCCTATTCTTTTTACTACTAATTGTATTGTACCACCTTTAGCTAATGCTAGTTATAAAGATCGTATTTATACAACTGGGGCAGCAGGTTTAGCAGGCGCAAAACATATTGGTGATAGACCCGAAGGTGGAATGAAAGATTTTTCGGAGATTATTGAGCATGCAAAACGCTGCAAACCACCTGTTGAACTTGAAAAAGGTGAAATTATTGGTGGTTTTGCCCATGCACAGGTTTTTGCTTTAGCCGACAAGGTTGTTGAAGCTGTAAAATCGGGTGCTATTAAGAAATTCTTTGTTATGGCTGGATGCGATGGACGCATGAAAGATAGAAATTATTATACCGAGTTTGCTCAAAAACTTCCTAAAGATACTGTAATTCTAACGGCTGGTTGCGCAAAATATCGATATAACAAACTTCCATTAGGTGATATTAATGGCATTCCACGTGTTCTTGATGCAGGACAATGCAACGATTCGTATTCATTAGCTGTTATTGCCCTTAAACTGAAAGAAATCTTCCAGTTGAATGATATCAACGATTTGCCTATTGCATATAATATTGCATGGTATGAACAAAAGGCTGTAATTGTATTGTTGGCATTGTTGTATCTTGGTGTAAAGAAAATTCATCTTGGTCCCACTTTACCTGCATTCCTTTCGCCAAATGTTGCAAAAGTATTGGTAGATAATTTTGGTATCGGTGGAATTACCAATGTTGATGACGATATGAAGATGTTTTTAAATTAATTATTTTTGGCTGCCTCAAAAGGGCAGCCTTTTTTTAAATGTAAATAATATGGAAAATTTTTTTAATCATTCAACCTCTTATTCGCTCATAAATAGCATTGAATATGCCGATGGAGCCATTGTAAGTAAAATTGTAAAAAAGAACGACGCCGGTAATATAACGCTTTTTGCATTTGATAAGGGGCAATTATTGAGCGAACATACGGCTCCTTTTGATGCAATGGTAAATATTATTGAAGGAGTTGGACTTATAAGTATTAACAAAGTAGAATATGAGCTAAAAGCAGGCGACTTTATCATTATGCCGGCTAATATTCCTCATGCTGTTGTAGCAAAAGATAGGTTTAAAATGTTGTTAATTATGCTTAAAAATTAAAAACAATGGAAATAATTGCACCTCAAGAAGGTAACGAACTTCCATTAAATTTTTTAGCAATAAAACGTTTGGAAAGGTCTGACTTAGAGATTGTAGAGATTGTATTAAACGAGAATCAGGTAATTGACTTGCATCGCTTATCGTGCAAAGTGATTTTTTATGTAAAAAATGGCGAAGGAATATTTTTATCTGAAAATGCACAAAAAAAGGTTGATAAAGGGACTATTATTGTTGTAGAACCAGATGAGCTTAGGGGATGGGCATGCGAACAAGGAAAGAATATAGAATTGTTGGTTGTAAAGGTTATGAGATTGGGGCTTTAATGTAACAATTACTCAATTTTTTCTTGTAATTCTAACCATCTAAGTTCCAAAAAATCAATTTCTTCGTTTATTTTGTATAATTTAATAGCGAATTCATTTCTAGCTTGATTATTTGTTTGCGGATCAATGAGTAGTGATTCTACATGTTGTTTTTCTTTTTGTAAATACTCTATTTCTGATTCAATTTGCTCAAGTTCTTTTTGTTCTTTATAACTTAGTTTTTTGATAGATGATTTTGGCTTATTTGTTGTGTGAGTTATTTCTTTTTTGTTGTTTGAGGCAGGTGTTTTTAGATGTATTTCTTTTTTTCTGCGTTCGTTAAGATATTGAGTATAGTTGCCAGGATAGTCTTTTATTATTCCGTTACCTTCGAAAGCAAAAATATGCTCAGTAACTTTATCTAAAAAATATCGATCGTGAGAAACAGCAACCACACAACCATTAAATTGTAATAAATACTCTTCGAGAACATTTAAAGTTAGAATATCGAGGTCGTTTGTAGGTTCATCTAAAAACAGTACATTGGGGTTTTTCATTAGTACTGTAACCAACTGAAGTCTGCGTTTTTCTCCACCGCTTAGTTTTTCAACGAGTGTATATTGCATATTAGGTGGAAAAAGAAAGTAGGTTAGTAATTGACTAGCGGATATATGGCTTCCGTCTGTGGTTGTAATATATTCGGCAATATCTTTTACTACATCTATAACTCTTTTGTCGGCTGGATATTGAATGTTTTCTTGTGTAAAATATCCTAGTACAACCGTTTCGCCATATTCAAAGTGTCCATTATCGGGCTTTATTTGTTGGGCTAGCAATTGTAAAAAGGTTGTTTTTCCACATCCATTAGGTCCTACAATACCGATACGTTCATTCTGGTAAAATTTATATGAAAAGTCTTTTAAAATTATTTTATCACCAAACGATTTAGAAAGGTAATTAATTTCGAGTATTTTTTTTCCTAATCGACGTGTGGCTGTTTTAATTTCAATTTTTTGTTCAATAATTTGCTTATGTGCTTTTTCACTAATTTCATCAAAAGCATTGATCCTATATTTTGATTTGTGGGTTCGTGCTTTGGGCATACGGCGAATCCAATCGAGTTCTTTACGATAAAGATTTTTAGCTTTTTCTATTTCGCTTTGAGCTTGTTGTATGCGTTCGTTACGACGTTGTAAAAAATAAGAATAATTTCCTTCGTATGTGTACAATTGTTTTTGGTCGAGTTCAATAATTTGTGTACATACTTGTTCTAAAAAATAACGATCGTGTGTTACTAAAAAAAGTGTTTCAATTTGATTGTCGAGATATTCTTCTAACCATTCAATCATATCAACATCTAAATGGTTAGTTGGCTCATCTAAAATGAGAATATCGGGTTTGCTTAACAATGTGCGTGCAAGTGCTAATCGTTTTTTTTGTCCACCCGAAAGAGTTTCTATTTTTGTTTGAGCTTCGGGAAGTTCGAGTTTTGAAATAAACTCGTGAATTTGTGATTCGTAGTTCCAGACATTAAGACTATCCATAAGAGCAAGTGCTTCGTTTATTTTCTTTTCGTCGTTTGTTTGTATGGCTAATTGATATTTTTCTTGAGCTTCAACTATTTTTTTATTAGCTTTATGTAGAGTATCAAAAACAGTTTTTTCAATAAATTCTGGGTTTTGAGGAAGGTATCCAATTTGGATGTCTTTTCTTAGGGTAATGGAGCCATTATCTGGACTGTCGATGCCATTTAAAATATTTAGTAAAGTAGTTTTACCTGTTCCATTTTTTGCTATGAGTGCTATTTTATCGCCTTTATGAATGCTAAATGAAATGTTTTCAAATAGCACTATGTCTCCAAAACTTTTTGTTATGTTTTCTGCTTGTAAGAGGACCATAATGAGTTAAAATGGATGTTGAATATTGTATTTTTCTGAAATTTTAATTAAGTCGGTTTGCACTTCTGGTTTTATTATAATACCATTTTGTAAATGATATTGTGTTTTTTCGTATTCAGGCTCTCCAGGAATAAGAACGTGTGAATGGTTTGCATAGGGTTGTGCATTTTTAAATGTAGTAATCCAATCGTCCATTGATTCGAGGAATTCGTTTGCAGGTCTGAATGCATCAATTCTAAAAGCGCCGAAGAAGTGCCCCAATCCTTTTCCTGGCTGGTATTTAGGTAGTTGTAAATATCCAACTTGAGGTGGAACAAAAGGACCAAAGTTAGCTCCCCCAAGTACTGATGAAAAAATATCGATTATTGCACTCATGCAATATCCTTTATGGCTTCCGTGTTCAAAATCGCCTCCCAATGGTACAATGGCTCCGCCTTGTTTTAATATTTGAGGCAGATTGGAGGGATTGCCTTCTTTATCTTGAACAAAACCGTAATCGATGGTTTTGCCTTCTTTTTCGAGTAATGCGAGTTTGCCTCTGGCAATAGGGCTTGTAGCAAAATCAGCAACAAAAGGTGGATAAGATTTTGCAGGAATAGCCACCGCTAGCGGATTGGTACCTAACATACGAGAAATGCTCCATGTAGGTGCTACTAACGGGTTGGCGTTTGTACCCGAAATTCCAATCATGTTTTGTTGGGTTGCCATTAACGCATAATATCCGGCAATGCCATAGTGGTTTGAATTAATTACGCTTGCCCAAGCAGTTCCAGTTTCATGAGCTTTTTCAATAACTAATTTCATCGCTTTTTTAGCAGCAATCATTCCAAAGCCATTATCGGCATCAATGGTTAAGGTCGAAGGAGTTTGATGAATAATTTTTATCTGGGGAGTAAGGTTAATACGTCCTGCTTCCCACAAAGATATATAATCGTTAACCCGCATTAGTCCATGCGATGAAATACCACGCAACTCTGCTGCCATAAGCACTTCGGCAATGGTTTCAGCATCTTCTTGTGGGCAACCAATGGTTATAAATAATTTTTTAGTATATTCAGAAAGAGTTGAATACGCAATGGGTTTATTCATATTATTCTATTTTTCTATTAACCAAAGTTGCTGTAGCTTGTGCAGTTGGCATGACAACTAAATCGTTGATATTAACGTGGGGTGGAAGGGTTAAAATAAATTGTACAATATTGGCAATATCTTCGGCTTGGAGTGCCTTAAAACCTTCATATACTTTAGTTGCTCTCTCGGCATTACCTTTAAATCGTACCATAGAGAATTCTGTTTCGACCATACCAGGGTGTATGGCTGTAACTTTAAAGCCTTTTTCGAGTAGGTCGATTCGCATTCCTTGGGTAAGAGCATCAACAGCGGCTTTAGTTGCACAATAAACATTACCATTGGGGTAGACTTGTTTGCCAGCAATTGAACCAATATTGATTATTTGTTTTGTGCTACTTGCTTTCATAAGTGGCAATACTTTTTTGGTAATATACAAAAGCCCTTTGATATTTGTGTCAATCATAGTCTCCCAATCGTTTAAATCGCCTTCGTCAATGGGATTTAAACCTGCTGCTAAACCAGCATTATTGATGAGGACGTCAATTTTACTCCAATCTTTAGGTAGGGTATTGATAACATGTTCTACTTGTTTAAAATCGCGAATATCAAAATTTAGCGATAATACTTTAGTCTTGGTGCGTAATGTTTTTTCAATATTTGATAATAATTGAGCTCTTCTACCGGTAATAATTAATCGATATCCTTGTTCGGCTAACGTAAAGGCAATTGCTTTTCCAATTCCTGCTGTTGCTCCTGTTATAAAGACGATTTTTTCCATATGGTTTTTATTTTGAAAAATATTTTATTAAAATCGATGAAATTTATTAGCAAATATAATAAAAACGGCAATGCCGGAACTTTATATCTGACTAAAGCGCCTAAAACGGGGGTGGTTAGTCCAATTAAAATAAATAACATTATACTGAATAATAATGAAAACCACATCCAAATATGGAATTGATTTTTTTTGAAAAAAAGAGGTATAAGCAACATAATAATTAATATGAAAAGGTTTTCGATAGCTGCAAGCATTGAAGTGAAATTATGAGCTTCAAAAATATGAGGACGGAATAAGCTATTAAGGAGTGCATTTGGAGTATTGATTAAAAATGAATAAAAAGAATCTTCTAGGCGAGGTATTTCAATTTTACTTCCAACATTGGTAAAAGAATTAATCATATTGATAAAATCGTGTTGTTTGGCAGTTGTTATTTCTGAAAAATTGTAAGGAATAAAATATTCACTTTGGAAATAAAGTGCAATAAAAATGATTGGAATTAAAATAAAAATAATCTCTTTTTTTATATTTTTCAAATGTTTGGAAAGTATAATTGAGATGAATGCTGGTAATGCAATAATAAGAATATACATTTTACTATAAGCTAAAAAAATAGCAAAAAGTAGTATTAAGAGTATTCTTTTTAACGTTATTTGTTTAAGATATTGATTAACTGAATATAATAATCCTCCTAAGCTAAAGAAAACCAAGCTTTCTTTTAATATGGCAGATGACCAAAATGCAGTAGAAGGTATTAAAAAAATAAAGAATGCTAATATTAGGTGATTTTGTGTGAAATATTCTGATAATACTCGAAAGATTGCAAAAAGTCCAATAAATGAAAGAAATAAAAAAATAAGTGTGTTTATAAAATAATTGTTTAATGCGAATAAATTGATAAAAGCATTTAAACGAATGATTGTTTTGTTTTCGTTTATAACCTCGTATTCATAGGGTTTTATCCAGAAATTCATTTTTTTGTAATACTTTTCTTTTATTTCGTTGGTGTTATCGCCAATACCTGTCATCATTTTCAGGTAGTTTGACGGATTATCGCGAAGCGAGTGAAATAGTATTTGTCCATCGTCGTAATATTTAAATATATCATTATCAACTCGGTTGTTTGGATAATAAAGTGTATAGATGCCATATAGAAAAAACGAAACAATTACTTTAAAAATAAAAAATAAAAATATCCATTTATATGAAATGGATGAATCTTTAAAGAATTTCCATTTTGTGATTATCCAGAGAATTAAAAAAAATATAGCGATATAGTAAATAATATTAAGCATTTAGCTGAATCGTTTCGTCGTTAAAAATAAAGGTAATTGATTTTTTAATTTCGGGATGGAGCGACAAATTTACAGGGCAGGTTTCAACTATGCGTTTGAGTGCTTCTTTTTGTTTATTTGTATAATGAACATCTGGGAATGTAAAAATAGCTATTATTTCAGCTATTCTTCTTGGCGAGGTGCCCATTATTTTTGTAACTTCTACTTTAGTACCGTTGATGTTGTAGCCAAAATGTTCGCTTCCAATTCCCATAATGGTAAGTATGCATGAGGCGAACGAAGTTGCGGCTAAATCGGTAGGCGAAAAAAATTCACCTTTACCGTGATTATCGATGGGGGCATCGGTAATTATTTCTGTTCCTGATTGCAAATGCTTGGCTTTTGTTCTTAAATTTCCTAAATAAATTACTTCTGATGTTGCCATAATATGTTAAGCTAAATATTTAAAACGATCGGCATCTAATTTAATGAAAATAAACAACAAAATGGTAAATGACCAAAGAGAGCTACCTCCGTAACTAAAAAATGGGAGTGGAATGCCAATTACCGGTACAAGTCCGATGGTCATACCGATGTTTATGGCAAGGTGAAAAAATAATATCGATATTACACCATAACCGTAAATTCTGCTAAATGCTAAACGTTGTCGTTCGGCAAGCTGAATAAGTCGAAGTAAAAATGTAGTGTATAAAAGTAAGAGCAAAAAACTGCCAATAAAACCGTGTTCTTCGCCAACAGTACAAAAAATAAAATCGGTACTTTGCTCCGGTACGAAATTATATTTGGTTTGTGTGCCTTGCAAAAATCCTTTTCCCCATAAACCTCCAGATCCAATAGCTATTTTAGATTGATTTACATTATAGCCAACTCCTTTAAGGTCGTTCGATTTTCCTAATAGCTCATTAATGCGAGCTTGTTGATGGGGCTCTAAGACTTTATTGAAAATATATTCGACTGTAAAAGTAAAAGCAATGCTACCAATTAAAAATATTCCTATTATAAAAGCATATTTGATTTTTTTTAGTTTTCCTATAACCATAAATATTATAGTTGTTATTACAACAATACTGATAAGTAATAATTTGTATTCAATATTAAGTTTAAATAAATAATTTATTCCCCATAAAATAATAAATACTCCAATAAAAATGCCTATGCCACTAATTATATATCGCAATTGACCATTAAGGAAGGTAAATATTATAAGAGTAGTTACGAGTAATGTATAAATAATCGTTACTTGGTCTATTAACAATGACATTATAAAAAGAATAATAGAAACTACTCCCAAAAATAATACATAGGGTGTAAGTCCTTCGCGGTATAATACAAAAATAAATGAAGTAAAAACAAGTGCTGTGCCTGTATCGTGTTGCATTAAAACGATTACCATAGGGAAAAGTATCATAGTTAAAATTACAGTAAGGTTTTTTAAGTTATGAATTTTAAAATTATAAGAGCTTAAGAATTTTGCTAATGCCAAATTTAAAGCAAATTTTAAAAATTCTGATGGTTGAATTCTAATCCAACCTATTTCGAACCATGCTTTTTGTCCGTTAATTTCTTTTCCAAAAAATGTTACAGAAAAAGTAATGAGTAACAAAAAAATATATAAGGGTGTAGAAAAAATACTATAGATACTGCTATCGGTTAAAAGAATGATTAAGGCAATAAAAAGTGAACTCAAAATCCAAATAAGTTGCTTACCATATTGTTGCGAAAAGTCGAGAATAGAATTGTGTTCTTCGTTATAAACAGCCGCAAAAATATTAAACCATCCGAGCAATACAATTATTAAAAATATACCTACTGTCCACCAATCAATGTTTTTTAATATGTTTGTTTCGCGTTGCATTATCGATATATTAAGTTTGTTTCCATCATTTGTTTTTCGAGTTCGGTTCGTCTAATTTTTCTTTTAAGATATTTTTCAATCATAAGGCTTGCAATAGGGGCAGCATAAGTAGCTCCAAATCCAGCATTTTCTACAATAACGGCAATCGCAATTTTGGCGTTGTTTTTGGGTGCAAATGCAATAAAAATAGAATGGTCTTTACCATGTGGATTTTGTGCTGTACCTGTTTTGCCGCATACGGATATACTATCAATTTGTGCATTTCGAGCTGTACCCGCCAGAACAACATTTTCCATCCCTTCAATAACAGGCTCAAAATATTGAGAATCTATTTTTGTATAATGTTTAGTTTTAAAAGCAGAATTATCCCAGTGAGCATCTTGAATTTCACGGACCACGTGAGGCGTGTAATAAAAACCTCTGTTTGCTATGGTTGCGGCGTAATTGGCTAATTGTAATGGAGTGATACCCATTTCTCCTTGTCCTATCGAAAGGGAAATTATAGTAAGTGGACGCCAACGATGTTTTCCAAAATATTTGTCGTAATATTTAACTGTAGGAACATTGCCTTTTAGTTCATAGGCTAAATCGGAGCCAAGTTTTTCGCCGAAACCAAAAGAAGTTACATAATCTCGCCAAGCTTTGAAGGCTTCTTCGGTATTTTTATACTTGCGGTTGTTTAGAATTTTTAAAAAAGCTTGGCAATAATATGCGTTACAAGAATTTTGTATTGATTGGGGTAAATTGAGTGGACTGGGATGTGCATGACAGCCCACATGTATATTCCCCATTGAAAAACCCTTATGACAGCCAAATGAAGTATGATTTTTTAGAACACCTTCTTGTAAACCAATAAGTGCTTGGGTCATTTTGAAAGTGCTGCCGGGTGGATATTTTGCCATTAAAGCACGGTTAAATAATGGTTTTAGTGTGTCTTTAAGTAAAATGGCATAGTTTTTTGTTCTTTTACGTCCCACAAGTAAAGAAGGGTCGTAATTAGGGCTTGAAACTAATGCTAATATTTCACCTGTTTGTGGATCGAGTGCAACGATACTACCTTTTTTATTTTGCATCAATTTCTCACCGTATTCTTGTAATTCCATATCAATACCTGTAACAATATTATATCCAGGTACTGCTGCCGTATCGTATTTGCCACCAGCGAAGTTTCCCACTATTTTATTATGAACATCAACCAAATAAATGCTAACGCCTTTTTTGCCTCTTAAATATTCTTCGTATGTTCTTTCTAATCCTGAAATACCAACATAATCACCCATTTTGTAATATGGGTGTTTAGCAATGTAGTCTTCGTTTACTTCGCCAACATAGCCTAATAAGTGAGCAGCTATGGGTTTGGGGTATTTTCGTAATGTTCTTGATTGAAGAAAAAAGCCTGGGAATTTAAATAATTTTTCGCGAATGATAGCTGTTGTTTCGAGCGATAATTGTGGAACTACGATAGATGGTTTATATTTGGAATACGATTTTGCTTTTTGAATAATTAAACGTAATGTGCTTGGTTCTATTTCTAAAATATGGCATAAGTCTAATGTGTCAAAGGGTAGGGTTTGTTGTGGAATCACCATTAAGTCGTAGGCAGGTTCGTTGTAAACTAATATTTTACCGTACCTATCGAAAATAACCCCTCTGGCAGGGTATTTTGTAATGCGACGCTGAGAATTGTTTTGTGCTGAATATTTATAAGAGTCATCAATAATTTGCATATAAAAAAGTCGTGAAATATAAATAATGACTACAAAAATGATTACTCCGGCAATGGTATATTTTCTTGGGCTGTATGGATTAATCATAGATTTTTTGAGTGTTTATGAAAGAAGTATTGCATTAAAACCATGATAATGATAGTTATTAATGAACTTAATATAATTTTGGTTAAGGTAAAAATAAGATAGTTTAAATGAAAAGATTCAACAATGAATAAAACACTATGATGGATAAAGGTAATAAATAGTGCGTATTTTATCCACCATTCAATATCATAATAAGCAATAGTTGGATTAGTATTTTTTTCGTATCCATCATGGGGTGAAAAGAGTTTTAAAACAAATGGACGTGCATAACCGGCCACGGTAGAGGCAAGAGCATGTATAGCAATGGTACCAGAAAAGAAATCTATAGTAATACCTATTAGAAAACCAAGTAAAACAATAATTACAGGCGGTAATTCAAATGGCAATAAAATTAAAAAATAAATATAAACAAAAGGGTTGATAATATTAAAAAACAAAATATTATTAAAAACAAAAACTTGTAATAATACAAGCAAAATAAAACGAATAATATGTGATAAAATACTATTGGGCATTTTGAATACTTTTTTCTAGTGTTTTAAGCTCGCTTTGATATTTATATTTAACAACGTACACAAAATCGAGTTTATTAAACTGAGTGCTTAATTTTATGTTGATGTTATAAAAGTCGCTTCCTTCGTTATAATCAAAGTGTGATATTGTACCGATGGGGATACCTTCTGGAAATATTGCTGAGAATCCACTGGTTATTATGGTGTCTCCAATATGGAGTTTAACATGATAAGGGATATCCGAAAGATTAACATAATTGGAGTTTTTTCCATCCCAAGTTGTGGTTCCAAAATATTTATTTGTTTTTATACGTGCACTAATATGAGCATTCACATTGATAATTGGAATTACGGTAGCAAAATGCGGTGAAGTACTTTTTACAATACCAACTACTCCTTCGGGGCATATTACAGCCATATCAGTTTTTATACTATCGTTAGAACCTTTGTTTATTATCAAGTAATTATTAGCAGTATATATATTGGCGTATATAACGTTTGCGACAATAAGATCGTAGTTTAAACAAGAGATATAAGAGTTATTTGTGTCTTTTTTGTTGAGTATAATTTTTCTTAAAAGTGCATTTTCGTTAGCTAATTTTCTGTTTTCATTGACTGTATTGAGGAATTGTTTTAACGAATGATAACTTTTATATATATTACCCGTAAATTCTGATACTGTTTTTACACTGATAGCTCTTTGGTAGTCGTTGTTTTGAATCGTTAAAATTAAGCAAAAAGTTGCAAGCATTATAAATACAAGCAGATTGTGTTGCTTAATAATAAACTTTAAAATAGTTATCATACAAATTCATAGATGTATATTAGCGCATGAGTATCGACTGAAAGCGATTTAAGTTTTTTAAAACGGTATTAGTTCCTTTGGCTACTGCAAGCAATGGGTCTGTAGCTACTTTGAATTTAAGATTAAATTTATCAGTAAGTCGTTTATCTAATCCTCTAATTTGAGAGCCACCACCAGCTAAATAAATGCAATTGTTGGTAATATCTTTATATAACTCTGCAGGTGTTTCTTCGAGTACTGTTTGAATAGCACTTTCGATACGCGATATACTTTTATCTAAACAATGTGCAATTTCTTGATAAGAAACGGGTATTTCAAGTGGCATAGACGCTGTAAGGCTTGGACCTTTTACAATGTAATCGGGTGGTGGATTATCTAGGTCGGTAACTGCTGCCCCAACTTTAATTTTGATTTCTTCGGCAGTACGTTCACCAACTTTCATATTATGTTGTGTACGCATGTATTCCATGATATCGGCAGTGAATACGTCGCCTGCAACACGTATAGATTTGTTACATACAATACCCGAAAGCGAAATAACTGCTATTTCGGTAGTTCCTCCACCAATATCAACAACAACATTGCCTTCTGGGGCTTCTACGTCTAAACCTATTCCAATTGCTGCTGCCATTGGTTCGTATATCATGTATACCTCACGGGCACCAGCATGTTCGGAGGAGTCTCGCACGGCACGAATTTCAACTTCAGTACTTCCAGATGGAATTGCAATCACAAGCTTTAACGAAGGAGAAAAAAAACGTCGGCGGGGGTTTATTTTACGAATAAATTCACGCAACATTAGTTCTGCTGCATAGAAGTCGGCTATCACACCATCTTTTAATGGGCGAATAGTACGTATATGAGCATGGGTTTTACCATGCATTTGTCGAGCTTGTTGACCTACAGCAACTACTTTTTTAGTGTCGTTATCTATGGCTATTATTGATGGCTCGTCAACTACTATTTTATCATTGTAAGTAATGATAGTATTAGCTGTGCCTAAGTCAATTGCGAGTTCTTGATTAAAATATGAAAACAATCCCATAATATGTATTTTTAACTTGCAAAGTTAATATATAAAATTTAATTTTTAATGCTTAAAATGTCGAAAATTTGTAAAAATCATTGATAATTTTTTTTGATTACAATAGTCAATAGAATCTTTGTCGCGAATGCTTCCGCCTGGTTGTATAAAAGACTGAATACCAGCTTTATGTGCAATCTCAATGCTGTCTGCAAAGGGGAAAAAAGCATCGCTGGCAAGAACCGCTCCTTCTAAATTATGATGAAATGTTTGGGCTTTTTCAATGGCATGCTTAACTGCGTCAACTCTAGAGGTTTGACCAATACCACTACCTATAAGTTGTTTGTTTTTTACAATAATTATTGCATTGCTTTTAGTGTGCTTTACTATTTTATTTGCAAAAATTAAATCATTTATTTCATTATCATTTGGTATTGAGTTAGTTACAAACTTAAAATGTTCAATGTTTTCAGTATGTAAATCGCGTTCTTCTATTAGAAGACCATTTAGAGCCGAACGTAAGGTATAGGTAGTCGAATTCCAATTTTTTAGTTTTAGTAATATTCTTTTTTGTTTTTTATTAAAAAGTTCAATAGCACTTGTTTCAAAATGGGGTGCTACTAATATTTCGAAAAAGATAGTATCAATTTTTTGAGCTAATGTTAAGTCTATATTAAAGTTACATACAATAACGCCCCCAAAAGCACTTACAGGATCGCCAGCTAATGCTTTTTCCCATGCAATAATAGGATTAGGGTCAGATGCAAGGCCACACGTATTATTGTGTTTTAAAATGGCTAAGGTTGGTTCGTCGAACTCTTTTAATAAATGTAAACCTGCATCTATGTCTAATAAGTTGTTATAGGATAATTCTTGACCTTGTATTTTATCAAATATATCAGAAGTATTACCAATGTACCAACCTTTTTGATGTGGATTTTCGCCATATCTTAATGAATTTATTGGTGATAGCGGTATGTTTAAAAAAGGTGTGTCAGCAAAGTAGTTGTATATGAGTCGATCGTAGGCAGCTGAAGTTTCAAAAGCTTTTTTAGCTAAGTACTTACGTTGTTCTAATGTGGTTATACCCTTTTGTTGGTCGAGTATTTGGTGTAGATAAGAGTATTCATTTTGCGATGGAATAATTACAACGTCGTTATAGTTTTTAGCAGCAGCTCTAATAAGGCTAATGCCACCTATATCGATTTTTTCGATTATTTCGTTTTCGTCGCTGGTTTGTTTTATTGTATCTTCAAATGGATATAAATCGACAATGACTAAATCAATCGGAGTAATTTGGTATTTTACAATTTCTTCGAGGTCTTGATTGTTTTCGCGACGATATAAAATTCCACCCATAATTGCAGGGTGTAGTGTTTTTACTCTACCTCCTAACATCGATGGATATGAGGTTAAATCTTCGACGGACGTTACTTTATAGCCTAATGTTTCGATATATTCTTTTGTGCCACCGGTTGAAATTATTTGAATATTCAATGCTGCTAATTTATGAATAATACCTTCGATATTTTCTTTATGATAAATCGATATTAAAGCCGATTTAATTTGAATTTCGTTTTGCATATTTATTCTCCTATAATTTTTACAAGTACTCTTTTTCTTCTTTTTCCATCGAATTCGCCGTAGAAAATTTGTTCCCATGGTCCAAAGTCGAGTTTGCCATTGGTAATGGCTATTACAACTTCGCGTCCCATAATGGTTCGTTTAAGGTGGGCATCGGCATTATCTTCGAATCCATTGTGTTTGTATTGTGAATAAGGTTTTTCGGGTGCTAATTTTTCGAGCCAAACTTCAAAATCTTGATGCAAGCCATGTTCATCATCATTAATAAAAACGCTTGCTGTAATATGCATGGCATTTACTAAACATAATCCATCTTTAATTCCACTTTCTCTAAGACATTGTTCTATTGCTGGAGTAATGTTTATAAACTCACGACGTTGTGAGGTTTCGAACCATAATTCTTTACGATACGATTTCATAAGTTTATACGCTGTTTTTTTGTTGCAAATGTATATAAAATTGGTACTTAACTATGAAAAGTTATTAACAATACAGTTTTTTTTATGAGCATTTTTATTGCTATTTTTACAAAAAAAAATGTTTAAATTATATTTCAATATAGGTATTCAACATATTGCCGATGTTTATTCGTACGATCATATTTTATTTTTAATTTGTTTAACGGCTGTATATCTTATTCAGCAGTGGAAACAGATTTTAATTTTAATAACAGCTTTTACATTAGGTCATACTACTTCTTTAGCATTGGCTACTTTTAAAATTCTTCATTTTTCGTCTGAATGGATAGAGTTTTTAATTCCGGTAACTATATTTATTACAGGTCTTTGGAATGTAGTTACACTGTCTAATAAAGTTGAAGTTAAAACGCATTGGGCTAAATATGTTACAGCCGTTTTTTTTGGTTTAATCCATGGTTTAGGTTTTTCGAATTATTTGCAGCAATTATTACAAAATGAAAAAGATATTTTTACTTCATTATTGGCTTTTAATATAGGTATTGAGGTTGGGCAAATATTGATTGTTTTTATTATTTTAATTGTCAATATTATTCTTTTGTATGGTTTTAAAATAAATCGTCGCGATTGGGTAAATATTTTTAGTGGGGCAGGGATGGGGGTGGCTTTAACCCTTATTATTAATCGTTTGCCTTGGTAAGGTGTTGAATAGCCGCTTGAATTCCTAAAATATAAGAATACCAACCAAAACCACAAATACAACCGATGCAATGATTGGCTGTTATAGATTGATGTCGATATGGTTCTCGCGCAAATATATTTGATAAGTGCACTTCTACTACAGGAATCTGAATGGCAGCTATCGCATCAGAAATAGCGATAGATGTGTGCGTATATCCGCCGGGGTTTAAAATTACTGCTTGTGCATTAGTATTGGCAGCATGTAAAAAATTAACAATTTCGCCCTCGATGTTCGATTGTAAAAATGTAAAATTGATATTTGAAAAGTGAGATTTTATTTTTTCATTGATTTCGTCTAACGTCGAGGTTCCATAAATATTTTTTTCTCTTATACCGAGCATATTTAGGTTAGCACCGTTTATAATGGTAATATTCATATAGTTAATTTTTATTTAATTATTGTAATTGAAAAAAATGAATTATTTTAGCACATAAAAATACAACATGAATTGGGAAAATGCAATAAAAGACTTTAAAGCTTATTTGAAAATCGAAAAATCTTTATCAAAAAACTCAATTGATGCTTATGTACATGATGTAATGCACTTATGCCGTTATTGTCAATCACAACTCAAGCCTATAGCTCCCGATAGGGTTACGATGAATGATATAGAGTCTTTTTTAGCTTTTTTATATGATTTAGATATTCATCCTCGTTCGCAGGCACGTATTATATCGGGCATAAAGGCATTTTACTTTTTTTTAGAATTAAATGATCGTATTACAGAAAATCCTACCATGCTTATCTCGGCACCACGATTAGATAAAAAGCTTCCAACCGTTTTGAACGTAGAAGAGATAGACGCACTAATTAATGCCATTGATGTAAGCAAACCCGATGGTCATCGAAATAGAGCTATGCTTGAAACTCTATATAGTTGTGGTTTACGAGTTTCAGAGCTTGTTTCGCTCAAGTTTAATCAACTATACTTTGATGAAGGTTTTATTAAAGTAATTGGTAAAGGAAATAAAGAACGATTGGTTCCCATATCTGAACGTGCCATAAAAGAAATACAATTTTATTTTGAACAAGTTAGAAACACTCAGATAGCAAAGCCAGGTTACGAAAACTTTGTGTTTTTGAATCGAAATGGGAAAAATTTAACTCGTGTTATGGTCTTTTTAATTATAAAGAAATTGGCACAACAAATTGGTTTAACCAAAGAGATTAGTCCTCATACTTTTCGACACTCGTTTGCGACCCATCTTGTTGAAGGTGGTGCCGATTTAAGGGCAGTTCAGGAAATGCTTGGTCATGAATCAATTATAACAACAGAGATATATACTCACATTGATAAAACTTATTTAAAACAAGTCATTCATGATTATCATCCTCGTTCTTAAGGAAAAGGATTTATTGATATTTTTTCTTCAATTCATTGATTACTTGTTCAACAGTAATAGATTCAATACATTTGCAATGTTGTTGATGGCGGCAATGGTTACATTCTTTATCTAATACCAAGTAGCTTGCATTTTTGCCTATAGGTCTCCACCGCTGTGGAAAAATGGGACGCATAGGAGCATAAATGCCTATAGCTCGTTTACCAAGGGCGGCAGCAATATGTAGGGGACCTGTGCTGCATGCTACGATACCATCGGCTTCGTTGATGAGCGAGATATATTCCGATAAAGTTAATTTACCCGTTAAATCTTTTATTTTGGATTGATAAACTTTTAGAAGGTACTCCATTTCTTCGGCTTCTGCTTGTGTGCCTGTAATTATAATATTGTATTGATTTTCGGGTAAGATGCGAATAAGTTCGGCATATTTATCAAGACCCCATTCGCGGGCACTCCCTTTAGATTTTGGGTGTAAAATTAAATTAAATTTTGTGCGATCAATAATTGAATATAGGCGTTCGGGCAAAGGGGCAACTTTAGTTAATCCGTAAAAACGATGTAAATCGGACACAGAAGGAAGGTCAAATTTGAGTTTAAGCGAACGAAGCAATTCGAGATTAAGCTCTGCTTCGTGTTTATTTGAATTTTTACGACCTAAATTTATCTTTTTGTTAACTGTAAAGTAATGGTATAAACGATGCGAAGTCCCGATTCTGTTTTTTATTTTTGCTATTTTAGCTAATAAGGCTATTCGCTTGTTTGGATAAACATGAATAATAGTGTCGGCTTTAAGTCTTTTAAAGGCACGAATTTGCTTTTTAAACGAATAATTTTGCCATTTATCCCATTCAATAATTTTGTCGATATGATGACAAGTTTCGAGCAATGGTTTAGTATAACTATTGCCTAAAAAAATAATTTCTGTGTTAGGATAATTTTCTTTTAAAACGCCAAGCATAGGCAAAGTTAATACCACATCGCCAATTTTATCGGTTCTACTTATTATGATGCGTTGAAAAGGTTCCACTTAGCGGATTAGTAAAATTTTACCAGAAAGCTTATATCCTTTAACATCTGATGAGGTAACATGATAATAATAAATGCCAGCAGGAAGCGGTATACCAGCAGAGCTATACCCATCCCATAGTAAGCGTTTGGCTGTTACAGAATAAACAATGGCTCCCCAGCGATTAAATATATCGAGAGTAAAATTATTATAACCATTTGTTTTTATTGTAAAAAAATCGTTTTGTCCATCGTTATTGGGCGTAAAAATATTGGGGGCAGCTAAGGTATCAATGGTATTTAGATTTATCGTTGTTGTATCTATACACCCTGCTCCAGCTTTAACTAAGAAGCTAACAGAATGGCTTCCTGCATTATTAAATAAATGAGTAATTACTGTGTCGCCGGCAAAAAATGGAGTGTTATCAAAATTCCAAAAATAATAATATGGATATCCATCATCATTTAAAACTTTTCCATGAAAGTATAACAAGAAAGAAGGTAAAAAAAGCGTGTCGGTATATTCAATGGATGTTTGAGGAAAATCACGTACATGAATGTAATCGGTTTTAGTTTTAGTTTGTGTGGCATTAGAACTAGATGCAGTAAGACTTACGGTATAAAATCCAGGATTGTTGTAAGTATGTGTAGGATTTTTTATAGAATCGACGGCTGTGCCATCGCCAAAATCCCAATGCCAATTTTTAACAGTATCGCCAACAGAGAGATCGGTAAATTGAATATTATATCCCGGACAAACCAAAGTCGTATCTGCTACAAAATTTACAGATATTTGTGCACTCGTTTTAATTACGAATAAACAATATAATATGATAAAGATTTTAAACTTTTTCAACAATTACTAATTCAATTTCCTTGCAAAAATAAAAAAAATGAATGGTATTCATACAAAATTCAAATATTTTTTGTCAAATTTTTTACAATGTAGAATTGATAAAAAATTCTTTGGCTATTATTCGTAATGCCATGTAGCCTGGAATGGCAAGCATCATACCAATTATACCAGCTAACATGCCCGAAGCTAAAATTACAATAAAGATTTCAAGTGGGTGAGCTTTTATAGCATTGGAAAATATGTAAGGTTGAATAAGAGAAGCATCGAGAATATTTACAGTTAAATATACAATTGCCATGTATATCAAATGAGGTATTATGACATCGTATAAATCGAATGGAAGAAAAGTTAAAAAGCCAACAAGCATTCCAATGCTCAATGAAATAATAGGTCCAATGTAGGGTATAATATTAAAGATGGCACCAATTAGACCAAGCATGATAGCGGTTTTAAGATCGCAACCTACTATACTCATCCCTATGCATATAAGAGTAAAAATAATAAGTATATCGATAACAACACCCGAAAAATATCGCATAAGCATTTTGCTAATACTTAATAAAACATGTTTAACCTCGGTTTGATATGATATGGGAACAAACATAAGTATGGTTCGTGTAAAGAGTCGGTCGTCTTTTAAAAAGAAAAATGAGATAAATGTGATAACAAAAACAGCAACTAATAAATCAGTAATAATTCCTAGTAAGTTGCTAAATGTGTTTTGAATATGGTCGGCATTAAAAAAATACATGAATTTGTTTACAACTAAACTCGATAAATTGCTATTTTCGGCATTAAGTAAGCCAAGTGAGTAAAGGTTTTTGCGAATACCTTCGAGCGGAATGGCTAGTTTGGAATTTAATACATCGGGGTTTATTGAAGCTAAATGATAAATTTCGTTAACAATCAATGGAAAAATACTATACAAAATAATGAATACCAAGGTCCAAAACATACCTAATAACAAAATGGCTCTTAAAAATGAAGGAATGTAAAATTGCTTGAAATGCCATTTTTTTAATTTCAAATTAATAGGGTTAAGTATTAATGAGACAATAGCTGCTATTGTAACATATACCCATAATTTCCATAAAAAATAAGCTATGATGATAAAAACAATGGAAAAAAATGTTATTAATATGGTCGATTTATTGAACTTCATGAAATGTATATTTGGCTATTTTAAACTTTTATGAAAATAAAATGATTGACATTTTCTTTGGGCTTTATTATACAAAGGTATAAAATTACAAATGAAAAATTGCTACAAGGTAAATATTTTCTTTTTGAGGGTTAACAATGCATTGAATATCGAACGGAATACTTAGTTGTTCGCTAACTTTAATTTCTCTTGATAATTGAATGCCAGTATTTACAACACCTAAACTATTTCCATACCATCCTTTATCAGTTGTTGCACCCATAAATATTTGTACAGGATGTTTTTCAAATTGATAGCTTATTTCAAAATACTGACTATGCATAGTATCGTTACCCCAAAAATTGTATGAAGCCAAAATAGTTAAAGGAAAATTTTCAGATATTTTATACGATAAATCTGCACTGAGCGTATGTCCTGTTTTTTTTGAATCGTAATTGAAATAAGCATTATTGGCTATTTGGTTCATATAAAAATAATCGTAAACATAAATAGAAAAATGGTGGATGTTGGCAAAAACAAATAGGTCATTTTCTTGTATAGGTTGATTAGAAAAGCTAAATGAGCCCCATGCGCCTATTCCAATTTTGTCTTTGTATATGAGTTCCATATCGGGTTGAATAGCGGCAGAATTAAAATAATCGCTTCCTCGCCAAATATAACGACTGGCAATATCGGCATTGACTTTAAACTGTATAAACGTAGAATCGGTTTGAGCTGAAACTAAAGAAGCCATAAAAAAAATAAACACAAGAATAGAAAGCTTCATATTAATTAAATAAAATTTAGCAAATATATATAATAATCAATTAATTATAAAAAAAATTATGGATGTTCAAAAGCTCCTAAATCGGGCATATTGTCTATAATGCGGCTGTTGCCATTATAGTCCCAAGGAAACATCGAACCAATGTTTAAATCGCCTTTGTTGATGCAGAAAGATAAGGTATCAAGTTCAAATTTTTCGTTGGTGGGGTCTTTAAGTTGAGGTAGTTCGTTTTTAAATATATTTATCCATCGATTAGTGTTCGATGTGTTTAAATCGTTTCCTGCTTTAATTAAGCAATTTTTAAATTCATAGTTAAAAATTGGTGAGGAGGGAAATTCGTCTATGATGATTTCTGTTTCTTTATTGCCATAGATAATGCAATTGGCAAAAGTTGCTTGTTCGAGTGGACGTACTTGATAATTGCCATTAATATCTTTATAATAATTGTTGAGCCATAAAGAGGGGGTTTGTCTGTTGTTGTAATACCAAGTATTGTATAGCGTGCAATGATAAAATTCGTATGATCCTCCAATTGTTAGGGCTATGGCAAACTGTCCACAATTAGCAAATACACAATTCCATGCTTTTACGGTACTCCCTTGTGCAAAGAGTCCAGCTGCATTCATATTTAATATTTTAGAGTTAGAAAGTGTTAGTGTTGGTTGGTTAAGTGATGCGAGTGTATCTACTTGGATGCCTATAATAGCATTGCGTATTTCGCAGTAATTCATGATATTGTCTTTGCTACCCATTACAAAGTAAATGCCATCCCATTGACCAGGGAGTTTATCGTACCAATGCTCTAAACGATCGCCTCTGAAAATAATAGGTTCTTGAAGGCTACCATTGGCAATGAGTGTCCCTTTTATGTACATACGTGAGCGATGATGAAAATAAAGTTTAGCACCTGCACTAATTGAAAGGGTTACATTGCTATCGACAAGCATAGAATTATAAATTAAATAAGGCTTGTCGGCTATCCAATTTTGATTTTGACTAATAATTTCGCCATTTATAAGATGCACGTCTTGACCATATGCAACTAAATCGATGTCTTGCATTACATTATTGAAAAAAAATTGAATACTGTCTTGTACTACCATGGGATTGTTGGTATTGGTAGGGTCTACTTTAACTTCTACAAAAATAAACATACTGTCTTGGGCATCGAGTTCAATATCTTTTAGTTCGCGAGTACTAATGCCATTAATATTGAGTCTGAAAAAAGATTGATTTCCTTTGGCTAATCGTATAGAGTTTATTTTTAGTGGTTGATTTTGAGTATTATAAACTATAAACCATTGGGTTGCACTCCCTATAGTAGTGAAAACAGTATCAAATTGTACCGTATCGGTTGAAAAGCGAAGAACTTTTTCGTTACCGTTGTAAAAGTTTTCTTTTTTGCACGACGAAAAAAGAATAATTAAGAAAAAAATACTAATGGATATAAAATTAACATATTTTATATGTTTATTTTTTTCTTTAAAGCAACTTTGGCAGGTATTTTGTCGTCTTATATTTGCTTGTTCTTCCAAGTAACTGATTTTAGGGTTTAGCGAGGGCTATTATTTAATAGTCCTCGTTTTTTTTGTAAAACTTTTAAACGTGCAAATTTATCAATTATTATTGAAAATCTAAATCTAATTGATCTTTTAATTGATTGAGTATGGGAAATTTTTCGGAGAAATAAATAAACTTTTCTTTGGGTGTATAGGGGCGTGGGGAGGCAGGAGTTTCTTCGGTTTTTTCAATCTGGATTTTGATATTATTGTTTTGAAGTTTTGTTTTTAAAAAATGGAGTAGTTCGTCGTGTATAGCTCTAATTTCCAATTCTTGTGAGTTATTTAGCGTTTTTATTATTAAAACATTTTCATTCCATTGAATAAAATCTGTATTTTGTGTAAAGAAGTTTTTTAATCTTATATCTTTTAGGTGATTATGTAAATAGTCGTTCCATGCTCTAATGCCTTCTTCAATTGTAAAATCTTTATTTTCTTCAATTTTTTTTATGTTCGATTTATCTGAAGTATTATTATTTAAAGTAATAGATTCAACTGCTTTTTTCTCATCTTTTATTGAGAAAATGGTAGGCGACTTTTGAGTTTCTTTTTTGGGGATTGTAATATTTTCTGTTTTCGGTTGTATAATTTGGGTTGTATTAGGTTCTTTTAATTCTGTTTGGGGTGGTTGAGGGGGGGGGTAAGTTTGAGTAGAGGGTAAGGGATTGTTTAATGGTGTCGAATTAGATGCTTTTGTAGAGGTGGGTGTTTGTGATGTATTAAAAGAACTATTGGGCTGAGACTGTTGTGGTTGTTGAAATATTTTTTGTTCAATATTGGCAAGTTTATATAACATTAATTCAACTAAAAAACGTTTATTGTAACTGGTTCTATATTGTTGTTCTATTTCGTTGGCAATTTGGAGTGCTTCGTATAAAAACGAATTGGTACAAACTGAAGCTTGTTGTTGGTAGCGAGTTGCTACATTATCGCTTACCTCTAGTAATGGGATAGTTTTCGGATCTTTACATAGCATTAAATTGCGGAAATGTTCACTTAAGCCTGTAATGAAGTATTGTGCATCAAAGCCGTTGTAAAGAATTTCATTAAAAATTAGGAGTGTTTCGGGAGCATTACCATTTAAAAATGCTTGTGTAAGCTTGAAGTAGTAATCGTAATCGAGTACGTTTAGGTTTTTAATTACTTTTTCGTAACTGAGTTCATTTTCACAAAAGCTTGCCATTTGGTCGAAGATGGAGAGTGCATCGCGCATGCTACCATCGGCTTTTTGTGCAATTACAATAAGAGCTTCGCGTTCTGTTTTAATATTTTCTTGTTGTGCAATATATTCGAGATGATTTACTATATCGTTGAGTTGAATACGGCGGAAATCGAAAATTTGGCAACGCGATAGTATGGTAGGAATAATTTTGTGTTTTTCGGTGGTTGCCATTACAAAAATGGCATGACTGGGTGGTTCTTCTAAAGTTTTTAAAAAGGCATTGAACGCATCCTTGGAGAGCATGTGCACTTCGTCGATGATAAAAACGCTGTATTTACCAAGTTGAGGAGGAATACGAACCTGATTGATGAGTTCACGAATAGAATCGACACTGTTGTTAGAGGCAGCATCGAGTTCGTGTATATTAAAAAGTGCATTTTTATTGAAATTTTTGCACGATTCGCATTCGTTGCAGGGTTCAAAATCTTCGGTAGGGTGGAAACAGTTGATGGTTTTTGCAAAAATACGGGCACAAGTGGTTTTGCCTACACCACGTGGACCGCAGAATAAATAGGCATGAGCTAATTGTTTGTTTTTTATGGAGTTTTTTAATGTGGTAGTAATTATTTCTTGACCTACAACGGTTTTAAACGTAGCAGGACGGTATTTGCGTGCTGATACAACAAATTCACCCATAACGATTTTATTTACCTTGACTTAATGCAGTAACTTTAAAGTTTTTAAGTTCCCAAGTAGCACAACTGCTGGTAGTTGAGGTGTATTTAAATGCAAGGTGAACATTGGTGCCTTGAATGGAAGATAAATCAATATTACCAGAAGGAGTCCATGTCCAACTTCCGGTTGAAAGTGAAAAGCCTGTAATTTCTGTCCAATGTGCAGTTGTGGGATCGCCACTAACATAATCGGTCGAATAATAGAATTTCAACGAACCATCGTTAGCTGAGCCATAGTTCATTGCTGAGGTAAAAGTGCAGATTTCGTTTGTAGAGTTGTCTAAGTTGATAGAAGGCGAAATGAGCCAGTCGATATTGGCATAATAACCTGAGTTGTAGCCCGACATGGTTGCACCATAGCTGGTTATAGTCCATTCTTGAGCACCTTGTACACTATAAGTTGTAAATGATCCCAAAGTAGAGGTAAATGGTTCGTTAATAATATCTCTCATGACTTGAGCGGTCGTATCCCAATTAATTAAATCGTCATAGCTGTTTAAAATAAGTTGATAGGTGCTATTATAAGAACTTAATATGGCTATGATTGAGCCTTTCCCTTTTGGGGTGAGTTTGCTGGCAAAGTCGGCATATTTGCTATTATATAATACAATGGTATTGCCATTATCGTCTACTAAATTTAAGCTGGTATTGCTAAATAACTGAGATGCAAACTCGGTGCCTACTTTTTCGAAATGTACATTGTCTATTTGTATTTTAGTGCATACATCGTTGCCGGTGAGTCCGGGTATGGTTTTTATTGCAGGAGCTATTCCTGAACCCGGCAAACCGTCTGGGAATATGTGACTATCGATCATGGCATAAGGAATTCTTCCTATAGAACCAGCATAATTGAAGCCTAGTTGAACAACGCCACCATAAGCACCTAAATAAAGTCCTTTACATTTAACATAAACCAATTGTCCGGGTTTTAAGGTTGTGTAGAGGTTAGTTTTATCGAGCGAGATAATAATACCAGCAGTACTATCTTGAATGTATAACGATTTATAAATATTTCCTGCTTGGTCACTTGAAATAACAATTCCTTTAATTATAATGTCATCTTCGATGCTATCTAAAGTTCCAGCATACAAAGCTTTTAATTCGGCAATGGTTTTATTGGCTGTTAAGTTGGCATGAGGAATATTTTGGGGAATAGCATCGTATTTATCTTTAATGCAACTTGTAAAAGTTATTAAACTCAAAATTACAAGCAAAACATGTATTTTATTTATATTTTTCATATGGTATAATTTTAATCTTTATTTATTCGTGAAATCCTTGAACATCGTTAATGTCTCTTAAATATAGTTGATATGAGTTTGTACCATTATAGTAGCTGAGTATAGCCACTATGCTGCCCGTGCCTTTAGGAACTAAGGCAGTAGCAAAATCGGCATAAACGCTTGTATAAATAACAATCGAATTTCCATTTTTATCGATAATCGTTCTGTCGGTGCCGTATGCAGTACCTGGAACTACAAAAGGCTGCATAGTATCGGCAGGAGCAAAATGAACGCTATCTAGTTTTATGAGTGTACTAATATCGTTAAGAGTAAAGTCAGAAATGTTCATCACTCTTGGTGCTGGAGGATTACCCGGAAAACTATCTTTAAAAATGTATGTGCTAAATAAGGTTGAAGGTATATAACTTAGTGAACCGGAGTTGCTATAGCCAATTTGAGGTACTCCTTTATAATTGCCCATGTATAAGCCTTTACATTTTATATAAATTCTTTGTCCTAGTTTGTAAATGTTATAAATTTCTTTTTGATCGAGTTTTATATTAATTCCGCCGGTTCCATCTTCAATATATAATGATTTATAAATATTTCCAGCTTTATCGCTCGAAATAACAACTCCTTTTATGATAATATCTTTGGTGATTAAAACAGGAGAGGCTGAATGGAGCGAATCTCTGTAATATTGATTAAGTTCAGCAATGGTCATATTCGCTTTAAAATCTACAGTTGGCATTACAACTGGAGGTTGTTCAAAATCGCCTTTTATACAGCTTTGGAATGAAATTATTCCTGTTACGAATAATATGATTATGATATATTGTTTTAAATTTTTCATAATTCAATAATTTTAATGTTAAAATCTGAAAGTTACCATTAAGAAATAAGTTCTACCGTACGCATAGAAATATTTAGGAGGAAATTTATTGATGTTGTGATTTTCGTTATCGTATCGCATTTGTTCATAACCTCCGCTAATTAAGTCTGTTTTGTTTAGTACATTATTTACATTAGCATTGAGTGCAATGTAATAATTGCCAATTTTCCACGATTTGCCTAAAGATAAATCTAAGGTATAGCCACCTTTAAGTTTTTGTTGCTCGGTTATTGTTTTAATCAAAGGGTCGCCGGGTCCTAAGTTAGCGATGGCATTGGTAGTGCGACGGCTGGGGGCAAATTCGAGGTAGTTTTTGTCGAATAAATTAAAATTAACGCTTGCAAACCAATATTTTGCATTTCTGTATTTTATACCAAGGCTTCCGGCATTTTGAAAACCTGAAACATAAAAATATTTTTGATAGATGGTTTCAATCGTATCAGGTTTGGAACCATTGTCGTATGAAAGCGTTGCTTCTGGATTCGAGGTGTAAACATAATTTCCTATATTATAGGCTCCAATTAAAGAAAAGTCGGAATTGATTTTAATTTCTGCTCCAATTTCAATACCTTGATGTACTTTATCAATACCTTGCATTTGGATATTTACAAATGTTTGGTAGCTGTCGTCGTAGTAGCTCCTTATATCGGTTTGATTGTTGAAGTAGGTTTGATAAGCTGTAATTTTAAATGTACTATGGATACCACGATAAAAATACGAAGCATCGCCCGATATAATATTTTCTTGAACTAGATTTTTAGCAATTCTATCGGATGTACGGGCGTTGATAAAAGCGTTTTCGGCTAAAGGAGGATTGGTAAGGTATGCTACATTAGCGATGATAAAATGACGACCCGATATTTTGTAGGTAGCACCTGTTTTTATGGCATAATGAATGAATGAGTTTACACTACCTTTACCGTATGATTGTTCGGGGAAGCGACCGTTTTTCATATAACCATAACGCCAAAATGAAGTAGTAGAACCTTGAGCTTGAACATAATAATCGATTTTGTTTAATTTCTGACTAAAAAGTATCCAAGCATTATGATTATAGTAATGAATATTGTAATTATATCCAAAAATATCGCCTACTTTTACATGTTTACCGGGGTTATTCAAGTCGTTTTCGAGCATTGTATTATTCGATGGAAAATCGCGTTCTGCAAATTGGTCAACATCGAGCCAATAGTTGGCTCCTAATAAATCGTTGACGGTTTTGAAATAATGCGTTTTACCCATAATGCCATTCAAACCACCCGAAAGTGTTGTGTTTTCTTTTAAATTATAGGTTAAATAGCTATTGTACGAAGCTTGATTATTATCTTTTCGTTGTTCTTCAACAATATAGTGGGCAGGTTCGCCGGCAGCATTAGCTAAATAATTCATTTGGTATAAATTGTCCCAATTGATTTGATAAACGCTTGGGCTTGATGTCCAATATTGAGTGGTGTAGTTATATCCATAAGGATCGGTAGTGTCGCCTGCAATTTTTTGATAGCTTGGTAAATAGCGATAATAATCGGGACGAGGGTCGTTGGCATTGTACCAGTTTATGGCGGTTGTTCCGTAGCGACCGAATTGATAGCCTAAAGTAGTGGTTAAGCTTAATTGATCGTTGATTTGGTATTTATCGTAAATCAATCCCATGGGCTGGTGAACATTGCGAACTTTTGCATTTCTAATGATGCCATCTTGATAGCCCCAGTTAGGATTATAATAATTTGAACCAATTAGATCGTAGCATTCTTGGGTAGCTGGAGCCTGCATAGCTCTTTTGTAAGGCGATCCAAAGAATGTTAAAGCGGTACTATGTTTATCGTTCCATTTTTTTTCGGCACTGGCAAAATACGAATAAGCATCGTACCATGTGCCTTTTACGTAACCTTTTTCGGCATAGCGTTTTGATAAACTGATAGCATAAGCCCAACCTTTATCGTTGAAGCCGGTGGCGTATGTGTACATAATGCGATGGGTATAAGAGCGATTGGAAAAGGCATACGATAAGTTATTTTGTTTGCGAATGCTACCAGCGTTGACAAATATATTGGTACTTCCACCAATGTTGCCAAATGCATAATGGGTAGCATCGATTCCGTGCGAAAAAACTTTATTACGTGTAACGTTATTTAAACCACCCCATTCGGAATAGGTTGCTCTACCATTTTCTAAATCGTTCATAGGTAAGCCGTTCATATAAATAGCTATATGCGATGCATCGTAGCCACGAATTCTGAAATTAGCAGCACTTAAATTATACGAAGCAGCGTTTGTAAATGGGTCGGAGGTAGAATGTAATAGACCGTTGATGTTTTGGTTACTTTTATCATCAATATCATCTGAAGCTATGCTTTGTTCATCTATAGGGGCAACATCGGATTGATTAACAGCTTTTACGGCAATTTCGATAGTGCCTGCATCAAATTCAACGGCGTTTAATTCGATTTTTTGAGTAAAAGTTTCAAATTCATCGGCCGATACAACTAAAATGTAGTTGCCATAAGGCACCGATACTGCCATTTCGCCATTTTCGTTTGTAATAAACTTCGATGTGTTGAGCCATACCGGTAAGGCACTGATGGGAGTTTTTTTGTCTTTATCGACAAATTTCGCCTTGATGGTACCATTTTGAGCATTGGAGATAATGCTCCCCGCTAAAAGAAATACGGTTATTAAAAAATTTTTCATGCAATAAAATTTTCGATTTGATTAATGATTTTAAATACAATCGTCATGAATAAAAAATGATATGCAGATTTTGTTTTAATGTTCATGACACACACTGATTAAAAAAATGGACAACAAAGATAAGGTATATTTAGCTTTTTTGTACTGCGTTTTTGTTTTTTTTTACAAAAAATACCAGATACTGTTAACTTATTGTAGATAAATAGCATAAAAGGGGTGGGATAATCATAACAAGTTTGATTTGGTATATCTTTGCTAATGAGAAGGTGGTTAGATTTTGCTATGACGTTAAAAAATCATTGCAACACTACTTTTTTCGTTATGATTTGTTTATCGGTAATTATTTTTAAGACGTACAAACCACGTGGTAAGGTTGCAACGTTGAGTTCTGTCTGTGTATTGCTTGTTTTACCTGCGAGTTGTGAGCACCCTTGCATGTCATAGAGTTGAAAGGTAAAAGGTAAAAGTTCAAAGTTTTCTATTTTTAATGTAAGAAAATCGGTGGCAGGGTTGGGAGAAATAGCAATATTATCTGAAATAGCAGGCTTTGTAGGTATATTTAATGGCATACACTCCGAAAATTGATTGTTAAAATAAACAATGGTATCGTTTTGTTTGAAGCAAATTAGATTTCCTTGGGGAACATTTCCTGTTATCCACGGAGGAATAGAAAGCAATAACCCTCTGACATTTCCTATGCCTTCAATCCATTGTGTAAAAAAATCATTAAAAATAAATCTTTTACGTAATTTATTTCCTAAAATAATTGTATCAATTGAGCTTACAACAACATCCCAATTAGAATTTGAACAATATGTGCTGTCTATTTGATTAAAAAAAGATATAAATGTATCTCCAACATTCAAATTAAAATCATAAAGAAGAACTTCATTGAGACAATTATTCGGTTTTCCAAAATGAACTGTATCACCATAATAATAAATTCTTTTATTTTCTTCTCTTATTCCACCAAAATAATTAGCATTATTGATATTAAATACACTATCGTTAAATATAAATAGCTTTTTATAAGTCTCACCATTGATATGGGTATCATCACCATTTAAAGCTATTTTATCCAAAAAATAACATTGTGGATAATAATAATAACTATCGTAAGAATAATCTTCACTCCAAACAGCATTTTCTGTTGGAAATGGTACATATTGATACGTTTGTGCATTAGCTTTTAAAAAAGCTAATGCTAACAGTAAATAGAACAAAAATGTTTTTTTCATAGTTGTAAGTTTTTATTGCAACACTACTTTTTTCATTATGGTTTGTTTATCGGTAATTATTTTTAAGATGTATAAACCACGTGGTAAGGTTGCAACGTTGATTTCTGTTTGTGAGTTAGATGTTTTGCCTTCCTTTTGC